>CALBSY010000291.1 GCA_937967725.1 uncultured Alphaproteobacteria bacterium
GTTGTCGCCTACCTCGGCGCGCGCATCCTCGGCGACTTCGGCGCGTCGGTGTTCACCGTCGAGCTGGTAGCCTTCTCCATGCTGCGTGAATTCGGCGTGGTCATCACCGCCGTGCTGCTGGCGGGGCGCACCAATTCTTCATTCACCGCTGAGATCGGCGCCATGAAGATGCGCCAGGAAATCGACGCCATGCGCGTCATCGGCATCGAACCAATGGAAGCGCTCGTCGTGCCACGTGTCATGGCTATACTTGTGATGACTCCCATTCTCACCTTCGGTGCGATGATGGCGGGCATTTTTGGCGGCGTGCTGGTCGCATGGGGTGAACTCGGCGTAAGCCCCAACATGTTCTTCGCGCGCGTCTCCGAAACCGTGCCCGAACAGCACTTCTGGGTCGGCTTCGTCAAAGCGCCCGTGTTTGCCCTCGTGCTTTCGGTGATCGCGTGCAAGCAAGGTCTCTCGGTCGGCGGCGATGTCGGCTCGCTCGGCAAACGCGTCACTACATCCGTGGTGCAGGCAATCTTCATGTTGATTCTGCTCGATGCGCTGTTCGCACTCTGGTTCCTGGAGATGGACTGGTGAGCGCCGACATCGCCATCCGCGTACGCGGCCTTGGCACGCGCTTCGGCAGCCAGGTCGTACACCAAGATCTCGACCTCGACGTCAAGCGCGGCGAAATCCTCGGCGTTGTCGGTCCGTCCGGCAGCGGCAAATCCGTGCTGCTACGCAAGATCGTGGGGCTGGATCCGATGCAGGAAGGCGTGGTCGAGTTTCCGAAACTACGCGATTCTGACCGCGAGCCCCGACTTGGCGTGATGTTTCAGGACGGTGCGCTGTTTTCGAATCTCACCGTGCTTGAGAATGTCGAAGCGCCGTTGCGGGAGCACGCAGATGTCTCGCCGCATTTGCGCAGCGAGCTGGCGTCCTTAAAGCTTTCGATGGCTGGACTCGGCCCCGACGCGCACCACAAGAAGCCTTCACAGATATCCGGCGGTATGCGCAAACGCGCCGCGGTGGCGCGCGCGCTCGCGCTTGATCCGGAATTGCTTTTTCTCGATGAACCCACCGCCGGCCTCGATCCAATCGCGGCGGAGCGTTTCGATTTGATGGTGCGCGATCTCGCGCGCTCTGTCGGCCTGACAGTGTTTCTGGTCACGCACGATCTCGATACGCTGCACGCGGTCTGCGACCGCGTCGCCGTCCTCTACAACCGCAAGATCGCCGCCCTAGGTACGATCGCGGAAATCGTCGCCGGCGCCGAGGGCTGGATCCAAGAATATTTCTCAGGACCGCGCGGGCGCGCGGCGTCCCGCGAACAGGGACGCGGCGCGCCGGGAGGATAGTTATGGAAACGAAGGCCAATTACGTGCTGATCGGCGCGGCAACGGTGATAGGCGCGGCGCTGATCATGCTGTTCGCCATGTGGATCGCCGGCAGCGATTTCCGCGGCGGCTTCAACCAGTACGATGTCGTTTTTGACGATCCTGTGCGCGGTCTGACCGAGGGCGGTGAAGTGCGGTTCAATGGCATTAAGGTGGGTGAAGTGGAAGACCTGCGGATTGATCCCGACAACACCAACCGTGTCATCGCGCGCATCCGCGTTTCGGCGGACGTCCCCGTGAAGGAGGACACCGAAGCACAGCTTGAGCCGATCGGCCTCACGGGCGTGACGCTGATCCAGCTTACTGCAGGGTCGCCCGGTGCCGAGTTGTTACGGCATTCCGGTTTCGGGCCGCCGCCGCGTATCCAGGGTAGGGGCAGCCAGATCGACGTTATCGTTGCGCGTGGCGAGGAAGTGGCGCTGCGCGCCAGTGAAGCGATGGCCGCGGTTCGCGATCTGCTGACGGAAGAGAATATCGAGCGCGTGACGCGCATTATTCAAAATCTCGAAACCGTTTCCGATCAGCTCGCCGACAGCAATTCCGTGGTGACGCAATCCGGTGCGGCCGCCCGCGAGATCGCCAGCCTTGCGCGTCAAATGCAGCGTGATCTTGCCGAACTCGATACAACCATAAACGAAATCAACGCCGCCGCCGCGGTCGCATCCGGCGAGGCGCTACCCGAGCTTGCGTTGGCGGCCGAGGAAATCCGCCGCGCCGCCGCTGGCATATCGCGCGTCGCCAACAATCTCGAAGAGAACCCGTCCGTCCTCACGCCGCAATCGCCGCGGCCAACCGTGGAGCTGCCGCGATGATGCGCGCCTCTGTCCTCGCTTCGCTCTTGCTGCTCGGCGGCTGCATTTCCTTGTTTCCCGAGCCGCCGCCGCCGCCACGCATTTTCGCCCTAGAAGCTGGCGAGGTGGAGCGTCTGCAAGGCGCGCCCATAGACGCTGCGATCGCCGTCTCGCAGCCATCTGGCGAACGCTCGATTCTAGGCACCGATGTCGTTTGGCGTACTGGCGATCAGCTCGCCTTCGTCGAACAGATGCAATGGTCCAACCGTGCTGAATTCGCGCTGCAATCCATGCTGAACGAAACTATGTTGCGTCAGGGACGGTTCACTTCGTCGGTGCGATCCGGAGAAGCGCGCGCGGGTTACGAAATCCGGTGGGAGGTGCTCGACTTCGAAGTGCGTGAAGAGCATATGCGGGCCCGCTTCGCCGCCGATGTGCGGTTGGTCCGCTATCCCGGCCGGCGCATCGTCGCCACCGAGATCGTCACGGCTGAGACGCCGGTATCGGATCGTAGCGCAAACGCCGCCGCTCAAGCGCTTGCGCGCGCCGCCCGGGAAGGCAGCGCGCGCATTGGGATGTTTGCGGCTGATGCGGCGGCCCAGGCCGAAGCCGAGGCCGCCGCTTCGGAGTAATTACGCCAAAGCGGCGTCGATCAGCAGATAGGCGCGGACCAGTTCTTTGCCTTCGCCCTTATTCTCGCTCTTGGCGAGATCGGGACGGGCGCGGAACTGCGTTGCCACGGCATGCGCGTCGCTGTTGCGTTTGATGTGACGCGAGATGCGGGTCACTGCGCCCGGCGCCGCATCGATCACCGCGCGACGGCGAGCCGTGGCTCCGTCGCGTGAGCAGCGTGCGATGCGTTCGAGATCGCCTGCGTGCAACACGTCGGCAACATCGACACCCGCGTTGAGCACGACATCGATCGCGCCCGACTTGAGCGTGGCGTCGGCGTGCGCCGGTTCGGTTGAGCCGAAATCGGAGAGCCCCGAATCCTCGTTCGCGGCGTCGTCACGGTGCGGCATCACGTTGCCCCAGCCGCCGAAGCCTTTGAACATGCGGCGCGGCTGCTCCGAGACCGTCTCGACGCGGCCGCGCGAGCCGCTGCGCGCAACAGCCGCGCTGGCCGCTGCATGCAGGGTGGTCATTTCGACCGGTTCGGCCTTTGGCTCCGGTCTGCGCTCGAGCGTGCGCACCGCCGCGGCCTTCTTGCCGCCAGCCGCCGTAGCGAACGCGCTGAGGCGGTTCTGCACCGACGTCGCGTGATAGTCGGCTGCGGCCTGGCTCTCTTCCGACGCCATGCGCGCGGCATTGGCGGCCTCCTGCAGCTTGGCCAGCGTCTCGGCGGCAGCGTCCTGCAACGCAACCGTCTCGGCGCGGATCAGCGGAGCAGCGCGTTTGGCCTCGTGCACGGCGCTGCGCGTGGTTTCACGCACTGCGCTCGCGGTTTCGTTGGCCGCCAGCACCGCTTCCGCGGTTGACTTCTTCGCCGTCTCGGTGAGGCGGGTTGCCTCCGCTAAACCGGCTAG
Organism: uncultured Alphaproteobacteria bacterium; assembly: GCA_937967725.1. Taxonomy (GTDB): domain Bacteria; phylum Pseudomonadota; class Alphaproteobacteria; order Caulobacterales; family Aquidulcibacteraceae; genus Vitreimonas. The sequence goes on from CALBSY010000291.1 coordinate 3,700, forward strand.
CATTTCCGTCATCGCGCCGTTGAGCGATGCGCTGGCGGCGCTTGCGTTGTCGGCCGCCTGATGGAACTGCGCCGTGCGTTCGCCCAGCACCTCGGTCGAAGCGGAGAACGATTCCAGATGCGATTGCAGAGCCTCTTCGGCGGAGTTGATCTCCGTCTTCACCAGTTTCGAGGCTTCACGCATGAGGCGTACTTGACGGCCGATTGAATGCGCCAGCGTTTCGGTCTGGCCTTTCAGATCGCCGTTGAGCTCCATCAGCGCGTCGCGTTCCATGCGCAGCGATTGCGACATGATCTCGGTGTTCTCGCGCGAAGCCTCTACCGCTTCGCCGAACAAAGTGGCATTGCGCTGCGCCGCAGCTTCCAGCTCCGCCAAGCGGTTCATGGCTGCCGCAACCGCGTCGTTGAGCGACTCGATCTCGGTCTTCACGGTGTTGGAGAGACGCTGCGCGTCGCTTTGGCCGAGCTCGACCGGCAACCGTGCTTCTTGCGCGATGCGTGTCAGTTCGACTGCCAGCTTGCGCGCCTTCAGCGCTTCACCCGCCGCAGACGCCGCAACCCAGAACAGCAGGGCAGGGCCGAACGCCAGGGCAATCAGGCCGGCCTGCATGGCTGGGTCCATCGCCATCACGGCGTCGACGCCGAAATAGCTGAGTGGGCCGCCGATAGCGCCTGCGATCCACACCAAAGCGGCCAGACCGCCGGCGAAACCAGCCCACGAGAACCCGGTCTTCACCTTCTCGCGCGGTTGTTGGCTTTGTTCGTTTGACGCCTCGGACCCTTCGGTCTCCGGCTCGAATTCATCCAGCGCAATCTCGTCGTCGTTCGCGGCTTCGGGCTCGCCGAAGGCGGCGAACACGTCGCGCTCCTCTTCATCCTCATCAAAATACATCACCGCAACTCCCGTTCGCCCACACACGGTTTGCGGGCGTTAACGGGGCCGGCTGCAACGGGCATGCCAGTCAGGCGAGCGGCGCTCGCGCGGCGCGCGTGCGCCGATTTGATGCAAGACGCGCGCACGTAGGTGCGCCAAACGCGAGAATTAAGGTTGATCCGTCAGCCGGCGGCGGCGTCGATCAGCAGAAAGGCGCGGGTCGCTTCAGCATTCATCGACGCGCGACCGCGGCTGATCAATTCGGCAATGCGCGTACCTTCACTACGGAGGAATTGCATCGCTTCTTGGTTAGCGGCGGCGTTGCGCGCGAGATAATCGCCGAGACGCCGTGACGCTTCCGGCGCGGCGTCGCGCACCGCGCGGCGGCGCGACTGCGTCCCCGAGCGGGCGCGCTGGGCGATGCGCTCAAGGCCGGATGGTGAAAACACCTCGTCGAGCTGCATGCCTGCGCTTTCGATAACCTCACCGATTGGCAGGCCGGGTCCGCGCGGTTCGGCGATTTGCCGGCGCAGGTGTGCCACCGGATCTTCCGCTGGGCGCGACGCGGGCCGCTGCCGCGTCGGCGTTTCGTCATCAACGCTCGAGAGCAGGTCACGCCAGGTCCAGTCGCCGGGCGGTTCGTCGCGCTCTCCAAACATGGTTTCCTCGCGGCGCTGTTCCGGTTGGCGCTCGCGGCTCTCGGTCCGCGTCGGCGGCGCCTGGTCGAGCGCGTCTTCCTCGTCGCGCCATGAGCGGTCATAACCTGGCGTTTCCGGCGGCTCTTCGCGCATTTGCGGCGCGCGCTGACGCATGCGCTGTTTACCACCGTGGCGCTTTTCCTCTTCCACTGCGGCGCGGGCCCCGATGGCGGCGGCGCGCGCCGCTTCGGCCGCTTCGCGCAGCCGTTCGAGGGCGACGGACGCCTCGCGCTCGACATTCACCGCTTCACCGCGGATCAAGTCCGCCGCCCGCTTGGCGTCATCAATCGCGCGCACAGTCGTGTCACGCACGGCGCCTGCCGTGGAGTTGGCCGCAAGTGTCGCCGCCTCTGCCGATTGCCGCGCGGCGTCCGTCAGGTTTGTGGCTTTGGATAACACATCGAGCGCGTTCGAGAGGGCGGTCTCCAGACGCAAAGCGGAGTCAGCGCTGGCCTGCGCCGCGCCTGAGAGCGAGGCGGTGCGGTCCGTGATCAGCGCCGCAGCGGCCCCAAACGAGGTTAAGCGATGATCAAGCGCCTGATCGGCAGCGCGGACTTCAGCCTCCGCCATCAGCGCGGCTTGCGAAATTTGATCGGTATGGCGCGAGATCGAGTCGCCGATCATCTGCGCCTGGGCGGTCAGATCGCGGGAGATGCGCATCAGTTCTTCGCGCTCGCGCTCCATGCCGGAGATCATGTGGTTGGCGCCCGCCTTAGCTTGGCCAGCCATGTCTTCCACCGCCGCTGCTTGCCGCGCGATTTGACCCTGCACCTCGGCCAGGCGCGCAAGCGTCTGTTCCAGGGCGTGATCCAGGGTCGTGATTTCGCCCCGCACGGACATCGCCAAGCGCCGCGCGGCGTCTTCGG
>CALBSY010000292.1 GCA_937967725.1 uncultured Alphaproteobacteria bacterium
CGCGTCCGCTTCGGCGGCGGAAATCGTCGCCGGTGCGTTGCAGGACCGCAACCGCGCGCTGGTGGTGGGTGAAGATTCGTTCGGCAAGGGCTCGGTGCAGACCGTGATCCCGCTGCAGGGCGGGCGCGACGGCGCGCTGCGCCTCACGACGGCGCGGTACTACACGCCAGCCGGCCGCTCGATCCAGGGCGCCGGCATCCAGCCCGACATGGAAGTGGCTGCACGCCGGCTCGATCCGGAGCGGCTGCAACGGCTGCGGCTCTCAGAAGCCGACCTGCCGAACGCGCTCGACAACGACTCGGGTGCGCAACGTCGCGGCGCGCATGTGCCGGAAGACCAGCCGCCTGAAGATTGGGATACGGCGGAAGATTATCAGCTCACGCGCGCCATGGACTTCCTGCGCCAGGGTTTGGTGGCTGAGCGTCTGCGCGCCCGCGCCGGCTAAGACTTAACGTCTCGTCAATCGAGCTTAATCGCAGGCAAGCTGTGCGTGCGGCGCTAGTGACGCGTTAGCCGAATTCAGCGATTCTCGCCCGCGATGATTCGCCCGAAAGTGCGCGTGCCGCCGTCCATGAGGCGACCGGCGCCGCCGCCGAAACCCAGGTTGAAACTGCCGCCGCTCAATCACCGGGTCGCGGCGCTAGGCGCCTGCGGGCTGGTGGCTGTGGCCGCGCTGATTTCGATTCAGGTGTTCGGCGATCCGAGCGCGGCCGGGCCGCGGCGGGTGCTTTCGCTTTCGCCTACCGACGCGGCCGCCAGCGCGCCGCGCGTCGCGTTCTCGGAAGCGGCGGAGGAAGGGCTGGAGGCGGAACAATATCTGCTCGATGAATTGCCCTACTCGGGCGAGATCGGCGAAATCGATTCCAACGGTGAGTTGCGCGTGGCGGTGGTTGAGGCGCCCGAGGCGTCGCGCCGGCCCAACGCATCGCCCTTGCCGCGCGCGCCATTGGCCGGGCTTTTCGAGCCCGGCCCCAATGGTCCGCTGCCGATCGTGGCCAGCAACGGACGCACGCCGGCGCAGGCCTATGCGCGCCCGTTCACGCCGCAGCCGAACCGGCCGATGGTTTCGGTGATCATCGGCGGCTTGGGCTTCAATGCGCGCGCGACGACGCAAGCGATCGAGGAATTGCCGCCCGAAGTAACGCTCTCGTTCGTGCCCTACGCCAGCAATCTGCAGAGCTGAATCGACCGCGCGCGCGCGCATGGACATGAGGTCCTTCTCGAACTGCCGATGGAGCCGTTCGACCCCACGGCCGACGACACTGGGCCGCAGACGCTGCTGGCGACGGCGTCGGCGCAGCAGAATGTTACGCGATTGGAGCAGTTGTTGTCGTACGGAACCGGCTATTTCGGCGTCACCAATTATCAGGGCGCTCGCTTCGCGACATCGGCGCAGGCATCACAACCGGTCGTGCAGGCGTTGCGTCGCCGCGGGCTGGTGTTCGTCTCCTCCGGCATCGGCCAGCGCACGGCGCTGAGCGTGGAAGCGCAGCGCGCCGGTCTCGGCAACGCCGCCGCCGACCGTATCATTGACGTGCGCCGCGAAGCCGATGCGATCGATGATCAGTTGCTCAATCTGGAGGCGCTGGCGCTGCAAAATCAAAGCGCAATCGGCGCAGGTTTCGCGTATCCCGTGACCATCGAGCAGGTCGGCCGCTGGTCCAGGGATATCGCTTCGCGCGGCTATCAATTGGCGCCAGCGTCGGCCGTGCTCAATGCACGCGCCGCGCGCCGATGACAGAACCGAAAGATCCCAAACGCTACCGCCCCAATGTTGGCCTCGCGCTCTTCCACCGCGAAGGCTTGGTGTTTTTGGGCAAGCGTCATGGCGCGAGAGGTCCGTATCAGTGGCAGATGCCGCAAGGCGGCGTCGATCGTGGCGAGACGCCGCAACAGGCGGCTTTTCGTGAATTGGAGGAAGAGGTTGGCGTGCGCGCCGAGCACGTTGATCTGCTCGAGGAAACAGCAGACTGGCTTTATTACGAATTCCCCACGGAAATCCGCGCAAAAATGAAGCATAAGGGGCGCAACCTGGGGCAACGGCAGAAATGGTTCGCCTTTCGGTTCAAGGGGCGTGACGCCGACATCAGACTCGATACACATACGCCGGAGTTCAGCGATTGGCGCTGGGCGGCGCTCGACACGGCACCGGAGCTTGTGATCCCGTTCAAGCGCCCCACCTACGAAGAAGTGGCGCGACGGTTCAAGAAATACAGCGTGGGGGAATCCAAATGATCGTCAGCCTTACGGGCGCCGCCGCAATCGCCCGCGCATGAAAAGACAATCCATCGCAACGCCCGCCGTGTTCGTCCATGGCGCGTTCTGCGGCGGCTGGGCGTTTGACGGCTTCCGCGAGCCGTTCGAAGCCGCCGGCTTCGAAACACACGCGCCGAACTTGCCGCATCACGAGCGCGGCGCCGATCTCGAACAGCTCGCGCAAACCGGGCTGAAAGATTACGCGGAGGCGATCACGCATTATGCGCGCGGCCTGCGCGCGCCGCCGGTGCTGGTGGGCCATTCGCTGGGCGGGCTGGTGGCGCAGCTGGTGGCGGCGCGGACGCCGGTCGCCGGCTTAGTGCTGCTGGCGCCGTCAGCGCCGTGGGGCGTGCCGCCGACGACGCTGGACGAACATGGCAATCAGTTCGGCCTCACGCTGCTCGGCGATTATTGGCGCAGGCCGGTGCCGCCGGACTATCGCGTCGCGCGCGCGACGACGCTGGACCGGCTTTCGCGCGAGGACGCGCGGCGCGTCTTCGCGCGGTTCGTGCCCGAAAGCGGACGCGCCATCCGCGAAGCGGTGCAATGGTGGATGGACCATTCGATGGCCGGCCAGGCGCCGGTGTATCGCATCGCCGCGCCGGTGCTTGGCCTTGCCGGCGGCAAGGATCGGGTGAACCCGGCCTCGACAGTACGCCGCGTGATTCAGCGTTTCCCGGGCGGGCAAGCGCACTTCCACGAGTTTCCGGAGATGAGCCACTGGCTGGTGGGCGAACCGGAAGCCGGCGAGGTCGCGGCGCTGACGCTGCAATGGATGGAAGCCCGCGAAATTCTGCCGAAGCCAGCGAAGAAGAAGCGCCAGCTTTCGTTGTTCGGTTGGGGCGAGAGCGCCGGGGCTTAATTCGCCGCACTGCGTAAGGTGATCAGCACGATTTCGGGCGGATTGAGAAAGCGCACAGGCAGAATGCTGGTGCCGATGCCGGCGCTGACGAACATGCGCTTGTCGTTCTCTTCGACCAGATGGCAGCCGTAGCGCGGATTGCGCAGCGGCAGGATCGGACGGCCGAGGAAGGGAATGCTCACTTGTCCGCAATGGCCGTGGCCGGCAAGCATGAGAGCGGGGCCGCGCGGCATGTCTGCAAACGTGTCCGGCGAATGGCTGAGCACGATGGTGTCCCGCCCCTGCACGCCATCGAGCGCGGCGGCGAAATCCGGCTCGCCAGTATCGAGATCGGCGAGGCCGGCGACGGCGATGTCGCCGCCTTCGCGCGCGATGATGACGTTGCGATTCCACAGCGCGGCGACGCCGGCTTCCATCAACGCCTGCGTGACGGCGGAGCGGCTGTACCAGACATCGTGGTTGCCGAGCACGGCGACGACGCCGAGCGGCGCGTCAAGCGCGGCGAACGTGGCGATGCCGCCGCTGACCTTGCCCTGTTCCAGCCCAGAGCGTTGCGCCTGCGGCTCGTGGCTGCCTGCATAGTCGCCCAGCAGCACGACCAGATCGGGGTTAAGGGCGTTGACGCGGTCGACGATGCGGCCCATGCGCGCGACGCTGACGTGCGGGCTGCCGACATGGGTGTCGGATAGCGCCGCAATGGTGACCGGCGCACCGCGCCAATCTTCGCTGATGATCTCAACGCGGCGCACCATGAGCAGATTGGGCTCGACCAGCCAGGCATAGACGTTGAGCCAGTACGCCGTTTCGAACACGGCAATGACGGCGAACCATATCCAGCGCGTACGCGGCGCGAGCCCATCCCAGCGCCGCATCAGCACCCAGCTCGCCCACACGATCAGTACGAAGCCGATGACGGCGCCGATAATGGCAGGCCAGAGATGCGGATGCGGGAGCATGCGCTCCTTTGCGGTTGGGCGCGCCTAGCGCGCCATCGCGGCTTTCATGGTTTCCAGCCGCGTCAGCACGCGCTGCGCGGCGTCGCGCTTGGCGTCGGTGTTGGCGTCGCGCAGATCTTCCTGCGCGTTCTTCAGCTGCTGTTCGAGTTCGGCCGATTCTACGCCGGACAGATCGACGGCTTCTTCGGCCAACACGGTCAACCCCTCTGGCGTCACGTCGGCGAAGCCGCCATTGACGAAAATGCGCCGCTCGGCGCCTTCATCGAACACTTTAAGCGCGCCCGGCTTGATCACGCTCATGACGGGAGCATGGTTGGGCGAAACGCCGAATTCGCCTTCCGCACCGGGCACGACCACGTGATCGACCGCGCCGTTGAACAATTCGCGCTCAGGCGAGACCAGTGCGAAATGAAGTTTGTCGACCATTTGTACTTCTAATGCCCTTGATTGCCCTTGGAGAAAGCAAGAATTCTGACCGCAAACCGTTTGGCCCTCGCTTTCGAGGTAGGATAGGCAACGTCCAGGACCGCCGCGCGTCCGTCGCCGAGCGGCACATCGTATGAACGATATCGCGAGTCGCGTTCGGTTTTGTGCGGCTTGTCTTTCTGCTTCACGGCCTTTGGGTAATTGCGCTTCAACGCCTTTTCGAGCTGCGACATCGCGTTGGCGCTGTCCTCACCATGAAACCACACGGTCGTAGTTGCTTCCTGAAAATCGACAAATACGCCATTATCGCCGCGCGGCCCGTCGCTCTCGCCCACAGCGTAGTAGAGCGTGCTGCCGCCCGGCGGGCGGCCAAGCTCGGCGCGGCGAGCGTCGGACAGACGCAATCCGCCCGGAACGGGAAACTGCGCTCCGGGCTTACCTGCGATCACGTCAAGCGACCCTTCGACGATGAGCTGTGCGGCCAGCGCGCTCAGAGACTTTGCGTCGCTCGTCATTCAACGCCCTCCAACGAAGCTGGCCGGGGAGGCATCTCACGACAGGCGGGGAGTCCGGCCATCGTTACGCCGCCTCCGCCGCGAGTCGTTGTGCTTTGGCGATGGCGTCTTCGATCGAGCCGACCATATAAAAGGCGGGCTCAGGCAGATGGTCGTATTCGCCTTCGACCAGGCCTTTGAAGCCGCGAATGGTGTCCTTCAGATCGCAGAGCACGCCGGGAGAACCGGTGAAGGCTTCGGCGACGTGGAACGGCTGCGACAGGAAGCGCTCGATCTTGCGCGCGCGCGCGACGACGAGTTTGTCCTCTTCTGACAATTCGTCCATGCCGAGGATGGCGATGATGTCCTGCAGCGCCTTGTAGCGTTGCAGCGTTTCCTGGACCTTGCGCGCGACCTCGTAGTGCTCCTGACCCACCACGTTGGGATCGAGGATGCGCGAGGTGGAGTCGAGCGGATCCACCGCCGGATAGATGCCCTTCGCGGCGATGTCGCGCGAGAGCACCGTGGTGGCGTCCAAGTGCGCGAACGAGGTAGCCGGCGCGGGGTCGGTCAGGTCGTCGGCCGGCACGTAGATGGCCTGCACGGAGGTGATGGAACCCTTGGTGGTCGAGGTGATGCGCTCCTGCATGGCGCCCATTTCAGTCGCCAGTGTCGGCTGATAGCCGACCGCCGAAGGAATGCGGCCCAAGAGCGCCGACACTTCCGAGCCCGCCTGGGTGAAGCGGAAGATGTTGTCGACGAAGAACAGGATGTCCTTGCCCTGATCGCGGAAGTGTTCGGCGATGGTCAAACCAGAGAGCGCAACGCGGGCGCGCGCGCCCGGCGGCTCGTTCATCTGGCCGAACACAAGCGCGCAGCGCGAACCTTGGCCGCCGCCTTCCTTGTTGACGCCCGACTCGATCATTTCATGGTAAAGGTCGTTGCCCTCGCGTGTGCGCTCGCCGACGCCAGCGAACACCGAATAACCGCCGTACGCCTTGGCGATGTTGTTGATCAGTTCTTGGATCAACACCGTCTTGCCGACGCCAGCGCCACCGAAAAGCCCGATCTTGCCGCCCTTCGCGTACGGGCAGAGCAGATCGACGACCTTGATGCCGGTGACGAGAATTTCCGGCGACGGCTTCTGATCGACGAAGGCCGGCGCGGGCTGGTGGATGGCGCGCTTGGTGCTGGTCTTCACTGGCGGGCCATCGTCCACCGGCTCGCCGATGACATTGAGAATGCGGCCGAGCGTTTCCTCGCCAACCGGCATGGCGATCGGCGCGCCAGTGTCGACGACATCCTGGCCACGCACGAGGCCTTCGGTTGCGTCCATGGCGATGGTGCGCACGGTGTTCTCACCGAGGTGTGTCGCCACTTCAAGCACAAGGCGATTGCCGCGATTGGTGGTCTCGAGCGCGTTGTAGATGTCCGGCAAGTGACCGTCGAACTCGACGTCGACGACGGCGCCGATCACTTGCGCCACGCGGCCTTTCATTTGCTGTGCCATCTCGTGCCCTACCTTCCAGTTTCCTGCATGATGACGGACAGGCCGCCGTTGCGCCGTGTCAGCGCCAGCGTCATGCCGTTCTCAACATCCACACATTGCACGCGGCCATCCGCCTGCACTTCCACTTGTTCCGGGCCAACCACCCGGCACGAATTCCCTTCGCACGACGCAACCGAATCCGGCCCCGCGGTGATGAGCGCGGC
>CALBSY010000293.1 GCA_937967725.1 uncultured Alphaproteobacteria bacterium
TCTCGCTCGCGATCGAGTACGGTGATTAGCAATTCGGCCTCAGCGATGCTTGCGTTCAAGGCGCTGTCGCCGTCAATTGCACGTCAACGCGCACGCGCTGGAAGCGGTCTAGCCGAATAGTGGCGGCGCCGGCGGAGAGCGGGGTGGCGATCCGCACCGGGGGCGCAAAATTCGAATCCGGCATCAGTGCAAACCAGGCTTCGCCGTGCGGAATGCGCCGCCGGCCTGCGTCGCGCGCCTCGAAGCCGGCGACCGCGATGTAAGCAAGCGAGCATTTCAGTACTTCACCCTGATAGCCGCCGCCGTCGAATTGATCGATCTCGCCGCCGGCGAGCTCCATCAGGTAATGGAAGCGGCCGTCGAAAGTGGGATAGGCGCCGGAGCAGCGGCGCGTCTGGCCGACATCGATAGCCATCGCCACCATGGTCGAAAGCGGATCGCGCGAGCGGCGTCGCTGCGCGTCGCTCGTGGGTGGTTCGCCCCACAGCCGGTAATTGGGCTCAATGGTGGTTGCGACAGCGCCGTCTTCGCCAACGCGCATCACAATAGTGCGGTGCTTGCGGCTGTAATGGTGATCGAGGTCGTAACTGCGCCAATGCACGGCGCCGCGTTCGATCACGCCTTGCGCGCTGGCGCGCAGACGCGTCGGCTCGAACAAATTCAGCAAACCGCGCGATTCCAGGTCGGCGGTGACGTCGTAGGAATCGTCCGAGACGCGCGCGTCTACGGTGACGCCGCCGAGCGGAACGAAGCCAAGGCCGACACCGTCGTAATTGAGGATAAAGCGATCCGCCGCCGCGGGCGCCGTGCTGGCGCACAGGAAGGCGAGGGCGATAAGGGCGGTGCGCATTGGCGCGAAGTGTAGAAGCCGCGCGGCGCGTGTCCACTCTCAGGCGTGCAACAATCCCTGCATTGGCCGCACCGCATCGCTGTCCGGGAACACATCGCGTTCCAGAGCGGCGCTGGACACGCGCAGGTGCTCGGCCAGTACGCCCTTGAACACCGCCCGCAGGTCGGTCGTCGGCTGCAGATCGCGGCCTTGGTAGAGCGCGCCGTGGGTCAGCCCCGGCCAATCGGCAATGACGCGTCCGCCACGCACCGCTCCGCCGGCGAGGAACGCGGCCGCGCCGGCGCCGTGGTCAGTGCCGCCGCCGCCATTAGGCGCAGCTGTACGGCCAAATTCGGTGGCGATCAGGACAACGGTGTTGGCCCATTCGGTCCCCATCTCCGTCTTGAAGGCGTCAAGGCCATTGTCGAGCTGTGTGAGATTGCGCGCCAGAGGCCCTTGTTCGAGGCCTTGATTGGCGTGCGTGTCCCAGCCGCCCATTTCGATGACGGCGGCGACCGGACCGTTGCCATCCTTCAGGAACCGCGCCGCGATTTGCGCGATTGGCACAATTGAGCGTCCGCCACGCGCGTTCATGTCGTCCACGCCGGATTCCATGGCCACCAGGTTGGCGCTCATCGCCGATTGCAGCGCGCCCGCGAGCGCCGGATCGCGCGCTTCATAGAGCGCCAGCATGCGCGACATTGTATCGGTCTCAACGTCGGGCAGCCCGGAGGGCGACCAGGTCGAAACCGGCGTGGATCCGCGCAGGATCAGCGGCGCTTGCGCCGAGAGCGCCATGCCCATTTCCGGCCGCGCGCGCGGCAAAGCGCCGAGCGCCTTGTTCAGCCAGCCCTCGCTGCGCGCGAAGGGCGCCGCCGCGCCGGTTTCGAGCACGTTCTGCGCGTCGAAGTGCGAGCGTTCCCGGTAGGCGGTGGCGCACGCATGGATCGGCGTGAGTTCGCCGGCGGCAAAGAGCGCATGCATCTTTGGCAGGTTCGGATGCAGCGCGAAGATGTCGTCGAGCACCAACGCGGCGCCTGCGCCGCTGCGTGGCAAGGCCAAACGACCGCGTAGACCCGCATACGCTGGATCGCCAACCGCCGCGACCGCCGAAAGACCGTCGAGCCCGCCGCGCAGAACGACCATGAGCAAACGTTTGTCGGTGGCCTGCGACTGGCCGAACGCGAACACAGGCAGTGAGAGTGTGGCCGCGCCGGCGGAGGCGGCAAGCAGCGTGCGGCGGTTGAGCATGCTCATCTCCGTTGCATTTCGGGCGCGCCGAACAAGAGCGCAAAGCCCTGAGTTGGACTTTCAGCGCGCCGCACGGCGGTGCGGCTTTCATCGCTGAACAGCGGACCGAGGCAGGCTTCGCCCAATTGTGCTGGGTCGACGTCGGCGCGGCCAATGCGTTCGGCGTAGGCCTGCGCGAATTCGAGCCGCTTCCAGACCAGGTCAGCGGTCAGCCACGAATCGGCGATGTCGGACCAGCCGTCGGGGCCGGGCGCGGAGTAGGGGCGCTGGCCCATGGCGGTGAGCGCGGCGATGGCGGCATTGTTTGGTAATTCGCGCACATTGGCGCTGCGCAGGAGGGTGACGAGATATTCCTCAGGGCGCTTGAACTTGGCGAACGGTATTTCCCACGCCTCGGGGCTGTCGACCAAAGCTTCCATGGTAATGCGCAAGTCGCCGTCGCTTTGCGCAAACGCGCGTTCGACGCGCGCGATCGCGGCCTCCGGCGGATCGTCTTCGATGTAATGGCGGCACAGCTTGGTGGCGATGAAACGCGCGGTGGCCGGATGGTGCGCGAGGTCGGCCAGCGCGGCTTCGCCCTGAGCGACGCCCGTTTGCGGATAAGTTCTGTTCAGCAGTGTCTTTGGGCCAGGTTCGTGCGCGCCGGCCTCGAACTCGAACAATTCCGCGCCGGTTCTGTCGCCGCCGCTTTCCTGAACCAATTGCCGCAGGCGTGGGCGCTCGTAGGTCCAACCCGAGATAATGGCGGCGAGCGTCTGAACATCGGCCTGGGTGTAGCCGCCGTTCACGCCGAGGGTATGCAATTCAAGGATTTCGCGGGCGAGGTTTTCGTTGAGGCCGGTCGGGCGTCCTCCGCCCGGCAACCGGCGCGCGCGGTTGGGGCGCTGCGCGTGCTGGCTGTTGGGACCGATCGACAGCCAGTTGTCGAGATAGACGATCATGCCTGGATGCTTGGTCGATGCGAGCAGCATATCGGCGAAACGGCCGCCGACATGCGGGCGGATGGCGTCCTTCTCGAACGAGGGCGGCAGCGCCACCGCCGCGGGTTTAGCGGTGGAGACCGTGAAGTGGTTGGACCAGAAATGCACCAGCCGCTCATGCACCGGGCGCTCGCTGGCGACGGCGGCTTCGAGCCGGGCGGCGACAGCGCGTGTAATGCGGCCGCGGAAGTTTTCGACGAACTCATCCTCGATGGAGAGCCGGCGTAGCTCTTCCTGGGTCACGCCCGCGTTGCCCAGTTCGCTCAGGGTACAGGCAATT
>CALBSY010000294.1 GCA_937967725.1 uncultured Alphaproteobacteria bacterium
ATCTGTTCGTTCGGGGCCGGCTATTCGGCGGGATCGATTTTCGTGCAGAAAGCCGCTTAGCTCACACGCTGATCGGCGCGCTGACCGTGCACACGAGCCCCTCCGGTTCGAAACTGAGTTTCGCCACACCATCGAGATCCTGCGCCATCGCACGCTCGATCATCACCGAACCGTAGCCGCGGCCGGGCGGCGCCGAAACCGGCGGACCGCCCTTCTCGCGCCAGCACATCTCGAGCCTAGGTTCAGATTTGCTTTCAATGCGCCACGTCAAATCGATCACGCCGCTTTCGTTGGAGAGGGCCCCGTACTTGAGCGCATTGGTGCAGAGTTCATGCAGCAACATAACGATTGACACCGCCTGGCGGGGCGAGAGCATGACGTCGGGGCCAGCGCTGCGAATGCGCTCGCGGGCGGCGCCGCAAACATGGCTGACTTCATCCGCGACGACGCTGAGCGGCGTCGTTTCCCAATGGCGCTCAGTCAACAAGTTGTGCGCCTTGGCCAACGCCGCCAACCGGCCTTCATAGGCGCGGCGCGCTTCTGGATCGGTGTTCCTAAAAGTCTGCTGCGCGATGCCCTGCACGACAGCGAGCGTGTTCTTCACGCGATGGTTCAGTTCGGCGACAAGCAGGTTGCGCTGCTCCTCGGCGCGCTTGCGCTCGTCGATGTCGACGCCGGTCGATTGCGCTTCGATCCAGCGGCCCTCAGCGTCGAATTTAAGCGCCCGGTTGGTCCACATCATCCAGCGCACGCCGCGCTCGGTGATCACCCGGTTCTCTATCCGCACTTCCGGCGCAGCGGGGGTTAGCCGACTGAGCAAGGCCTTCACGTGGGGCTGCTCAGACTCGGGAACAATCGCCCATAAGTTGGTGCCGATAAGATCGTCCGCCCTCATATTCCGGGCCTGTGCATAGGCTTCGTTGACCAGCAGGAGCTGACCCTCGTTGTTGAAGCGACAAATCATCTCCGACTGGCTTTCCACCACCGCGCGGTAACGTTCTTCGCTGGCGCGCAACGCTTCTTGCGATTGCTTGCGGTCTGTAACGTCCGCGCATACGCCCACCATGCGCAAAGGCCGGCCTGCTTCGTCGCGGAAGAGCTTGCCTCGCCCCTCCACCCAGCACATCGACCCATCGGGCCGGATGATCCGATACTCGACCTCGTGCGGACGCCCGCTCTCCAACGTCTTCGTAATGGCCGAAACGATGGCTTCGCGATCGTCCGGGTGCATGTCGGACTGGAAGGCTTCGAACGTGCCCGGGAACGTGCCTGGCGCGAGGCCGTGCAGCGCTTCCAGTTCGGGCGACCATTGCACGCGATTGGCGGCGATGTCCCATTCCCAAACACCCATGCGCCCGGCTTCCACCGCCAGCCGCAAACGCGCTTCGCTTTCCGCCAGGGCCTGCACCGCCGCGCGCGCTTCTGTGCGGTCGATCGCCATGCCGACATAGCCGTCGAAATTGCCGTCCGCGTCGCGGCGGGGCCGCGAACTCACTTCCCACCACCGCCATTCGCCGTCGTGGCGGCGAAAGCGGGCCTCGTACGTGTAAGCGGCGTGGCCGTTGGCCCAAGCCTCGGCGCGTTTATCGCGCACGGCGAGCAGGTCGTCGGGATGGATGAAGTCGATCCAGCCGCCGCCCATAAGCTGGGCGGCCGGGACGCCGGCGCTCTCCTCGAAGGCGCGGTTCGCGAACACCATGGCGCCCTCGCGGTCGGTCATCCATACCGGCGCGGGCGTACAGTCGGCGGCTTCGCGCAGCAGAGGCTCGTTGCGCCCAGGCGGCTCGCTTGCCGAAGCAAACGGCGCTTGAACCTGAGGCGTTTCGGCCATGCAAGCCCTCCCGCGTCGCGGCCTGAACAGCCCGCAACTACCCGCTCCTAAACGTCAATAATCGA
>CALBSY010000295.1 GCA_937967725.1 uncultured Alphaproteobacteria bacterium
GAACGCGCGCGCATGCTGCGGGCGCTCGCCGATGCGCTCAATGCGAAGAAGGAAGCGCTATACGAACTCAGCTACAACACCGGCGCCACCAAAGCCGATAGTTGGATTGATATCGACGGCGGCATCGGCACTTTCATGGTCTATCAATCCAAGGGCCGCCGCGAACTGCCGAACCAGCGAATTCTGGTCGACGGCAATGTCGAGGCGCTCTCGCGCAACGGCACATTCCAGGGGCTGCACGTCTTCACTTCGCTGCAGGGCGTGGCCGTGCACATCAACGCATTTAACTTCCCGGTCTGGGGCATGCTGGAAAAGCTCGCGCCGACATTCCTCGCCGGTGTGCCCGCGATCGTGAAGCCTGCCAGCGCCACCGCTTATCTCACCGAAGCTGCCGTACGCGTGATGCTTGAGGCGAACGTTCTGCCGAGAGGCGCGCTGCAGCTCATCGTCGGCTCGACCGGCGATCTGTTCGATCATCTGAGCACGCAGGACATTGTTTCGTTCACCGGATCTGCCTCGACGGCCGGGAAACTCAAGATCCATCCTAATGTTATGCAGCAAGGCTTACGGTTCGTCGCCGAGCAGGACTCGCTCAACGCGTCGAGCCTTGGCCCCGACGCGACGCCGGAATCGCCTGAGTTTGACCTTTTCATCAAGGAAGTCGCCAAGGAAATGAGTGCAAAGGCGGGGCAGAAATGCACCGCCATCCGCCGCGGCATCGTCCCGGCTGCCTTGCTTGACGCTGCTCAGGATGCGCTCAAGGCGCGGCTCGACAAAATCACCATCGGCGATCCGCGTGAAGAAGCAACGCGCATGGGCGCGCTTGTCAGCGTTTCGCAGCGCGAGGACGTGCGCGCCAAGATCGCCGAAATCGGCGCGGGGGCAAAAATCGTCTACGGCGATCCGAGCGCTGCGCCGTTCAACGAGAAGGGCGCTTTCATCACCCCGGTGCTGCTGCGCTGCGATCAGCCATGGTCGTCGGACGCCGTGCATGACGTGGAAGCGTTTGGGCCGGTCTCAACGCTGATGCCGTACAAGGACAGCGCCGACGCCATCGCACTCGCCAATCGCGGCAAGGGCTCATTGGTGATGAGCGTGTTCACCTACAATACTGACTTCGCGCGCGATGTTGTGCTTGGCGCCGGCAGCCACCATGGCCGTCTCGCGTTTATTGACCGCGACAGCGCCAAGGAAAGCACCGGCCACGGTTCGCCGATGCCGCATATGGTTCATGGCGGCCCTGGCCGCGCCGGCGGGGGCGAGGAGCTGGGCGGCGTGCGCGGCGTGACACACTACATGCAGCGCACCGCGCTCCAGGGCCATCCGCGCGTGCTGTCTTCGATCGTCAAGCGCTACATTGCCGGCGCGCCGACGCAGACGGCGGATCCACACCCATTCCGACTCAAGTTCCACGATCTCGCCATCGGCTATCAGCTGAAAACGAAGCCGCGCGAAATCACGATGGACGACATTGAGCATTTCGCGCGCTTCACTGGCGATACCTTTTACGCGCACATGGATGAGGAGGCCGCCGCCGCCAATCCGCTGTTTGGCGGCCGCGTCGCCCACGGCTATCTCATCCTGGCGTTTGCGGCAGGTCTGTTCGTTGATCCCGATCCGGGCCCGGTGTTGGCGAATTACGGTCTCGACA
>CALBSY010000296.1 GCA_937967725.1 uncultured Alphaproteobacteria bacterium
TGAGATCCGTGCGCTGTACGTTTTCGACGATTGCGATCTCGAGCACTTCGACTTCGTTGAGATCGCGCACGACCGCGGGGATCGCATGCAGGCCGGCGCGCTGCGCCGCACGCCAGCGGCGTTCGCCGGCGACGATCTCGAACCTGTCGCCCGGAATCGGACGCACCAAAATCGGCTGCAACACGCCGTGCGTACGGATCGAATTGGCAAGCTCGGTAAGCTCGCTTTCGTCGAAGTGCTTGCGTGGCTGTTGCGGATTGCGTTGCACCAAATCGATCGGAATCGCGCGCGGTCCGTCCGCACTTGGCGCCGCGGCGCGAGGCGTCGCTTGCGGCGGCGCCGGCGGTTGTGTGCTGGCGGTGGGCAGTTCGAACACGTTGCGCGGCGGCTCGATCGGCGCGCGCGGCGGCTCAGGTTGCGGCGCAGCCCACGCCGGAGCGTTCGCCGGCTTTGGCGGCGGCGCATCGGTCCGCACCGGCTCGCCAAGCAGCGCCGACAGGCCACGCCCCAAGCCCCGTTTCACCTCACTCATCGCCCTAGCTCCTGCCGACCCGATTCGGTTTCATGGTTAAGTTTGCGTCGGCAATTATTGCCGAGACTCTAACAAAATTGCCTACTGACTAGGCTGCCTTGAGGTTTCGCTCGCGTTCGATCAGCTCTTTGGCAAGCTTGATGTAGGCTTTGCTGCCGGTGGCGTTCTGATCGTAGATGATCGCGGGCAGGCCGTGCGACGGCGCCTCGGAGATGCGAACGTTGCGCGGGATCACCGTCTCGTAGACCTTGTCCGGGAAATGCGCCCTCACCTCTTGCGCCACCTGATCGCTGAGCGTCGTGCGCCGGTCGAACATCGTCAGCACGACGCCTTGGATTTCCAGCGCCGGGTTGAGGTTCGCCTTCACTGCGTTGATGGTCGCGATCAATTGCGCGAGCCCCTCGAGCGCGAAGTACTCGGTTTGCAGCGGCACCAGCACGCCATCCGCGGCGGTGAGCGCATTCACCGTCAGCACATTCAATGATGGCGGACAGTCGATCAGCATGTAGTCGAGATTAAGTGCGCTTTCGCCGCGGAAATGCGCCACTGCATCGCGCAAACGGAATTGCGCGCGATCGCCCGACATCAGTTCGGTTTCGACGCCGGACAAGTTCGCGTCGCCCGCCGTGATGTACAAATTGGGCACCTTTGTCGGCAGAATTGCTTTCGACAGTGGATGCTGGCCGCTGAGCACATCGTAGCTGGTGACGGTGCGGTCGTCGGGATGGATGTCGAGCCCGGTCGAGGCGTTGCCCTGCGGGTCGGTGTCGAAGATCAGCACCTTCTGTCCAGCCGCGGCCAGCGCCGTGCCCAGATTGATGGCAGTGGTCGTCTTGCCCACCCCGCCCTTCTGGTTGGCGATCGCAAGTACGCGCATGTCCCCAAACTCCTCATCTGGAGCCGGACGGTCAGCGGGCCTTGGTCACACGAAGGATGCGGCCGCGCGGATCGCTCAGGCTCTCCAGCACGTCTGCCTGGTACGCCCCACCATTTAGGACGTTGCTCGCGGCGGTCAGCTCGGCGTCTAGCTCAGCGCCTTTATGGAAGAGCCCGATCGCGCCGCGATCCAGAATCGGCTTCGCATAGGAGATGAGTCGCGGCAAGGGCGCGAGGGCGCGGGCGGTAACCACATCATAGGGTCCCTCACCAGGCCCGAATTGCTCGATCCGCTGGTTGAACACCGTGACCGGCAGTCCCGCTTCCTCGGCTACCGCGCGCAGGAACGCCGCTTTTTTCCCTGTGGATTCCACGAGATGAACCGCCGCCCCCGGCTCGTCTGCTAGGAAGGCGGCCACGACCAGTCCGGGGAAGCCCGCCCCCGAGCCCAAATCCACCCAGCGCCGGGCATTGGGGGCCAGCTGCAACAGTTGGGCGGAATCCAGCGCGTGGCGGCCCCAGAACAGCTCAAGCTCCCTGGGGCCGACCAGGTTCATGCGGCCGGACCAGTCCTCCAGCAGCCGCCGGTGGGTCTCCAGACGGGCGACTGTTTCACGGGGAACGCCGAGCTGCGCCTGGAACTCGGCCGGGCCGTAACTCACGGATGGGGCCCCGCCCCGCCATAGCTCGCGGCGAGGTAGCGGGTCATCGCCTTGGGCTCGTCGAGGAAATAGCGGCCTTCAGCCTGCTTGGCGCCTTCGGGCGGCTTCGAAGAATCGGCCAGCACCAGCACCGGCATGGATTGGTGCTCTTCGCCGATCAGCGCGATGATGTCGTGGCGCGGGCGCGGATACGGCAGACGATGCACGTCGATCGAGCGCGCCCATTGCGGATTGGCGAGCAACGCGCCCTCCATCGTCGCGCACGAATTGCAGAACCATGTGCCCTCAAGCGCGGGGTCCTCGAACGGCGCGCGAATGATGAAGAGCGTATCGCGTTTCAGGCTCATGCACGTTTCCTCTGCGCGCGCTTCACATGCGCGAGCAATGCGGTGAGCGCGCCGGCCGTCACGCCCTCGATGCGCGAGGCCTGGCCGAGCGTCACCGGGCGCGCGGCCGCGAGTTTCTCGCGCACTTCGTTTGAGAGCCCGCCGACGCTGGAATAGTCGAGCGCAGGATCGATGCGCAAATCTTCGTCGCGTTTGAACGCTTCGACATCGAGCGCCTGGCGCTCAAGGTAGCCGGAATACATCGCGTCGATCTCGAGTTGCTCACGCGCTTGGCGCGACAGCGCGCTTAGCTCCGGCCACACGCCGGCAAGCTGCGCGTAGCTGATCGACGGATACGCCAAGAGCTGCAGCGCATTGCGGCGCACGCCGTCCTGATTGACCTCGAAACCGCGCGCCTTGGCTTGCGCCGGCGTCAGCGACAGCGATTTCGCCAGCGTGCGCGCCGCTTCAATTTCCCGCATTTTATCGGCAAAAACCCGCGCGCGCTCGGCGCCGACGCAGCCAAGCTCGACGCCCTTCAGCGTGAGACGTTGGTCGGCGTTGTCGGCGCGCAGCGAGAGCCGATACTCGGCGCGCGAGGTGAACATGCGATAGGGCTCGGTGATGCCACGCGTAACGAGATCGTCGATCATCACGCCGATATAGCCTTCGGCGCGCGTGATCTCGAACGGCCCTGCTCCGCCTGCCGCGCGCGCTGCGTTCAGCCCGGCGACCAAGCCTTGCGCGGCGGCTTCTTCGTAACCGGTCGTGCCATTGATCTGGCCGGCGAGATAAAGGCCTGCGATGCGCTTGGTCTCCAGCGTCGGCATGAGCTCGCGCGGATCGACGTAGTCGTACTCGATCGCGTAGGCGTGGCGCTTGATGGTGACGCGCTCCAACCCGGCGATGGTGCGGATGAAGCGCTCCTGCACCTCCTCGGGCAGCGACGTGCTGATGCCGTTCGGGTAGACGGTGTCGTCGTCGAGCCCTTCCGGTTCGAGGAAGATCTGATGCGCGGTCTTCTCGGCGAAGCGCACGACCTTGTCTTCGATCGACGGGCAATAGCGCGGCCCGCGCCCGCTGATGGCGCCGGAATAGACCGCGCTCTTGCTCAGCGACTCTTCGATGATCTTATGCGTTTCGGCATTGGTGTAGGTGACGCCGCACGCGACCTGCGGGTTGGCGATCCTCTCGGTCAGGAACGAGAAGGGCGACGGCTCATCATCGGCGTATTGCTTTTCCAGCGAAGCCCAATCGATCGAGGCGGACTGCAGCCGCGCCGGCGTGCCGGTCTTGAGCCGCCCCATGGCGAGACCCGCGCCGTACAAGCGGTCCGAGAGGCCGATGGCGGGCGCCTCGCCATGCCGACCCGCCGGGATGCGCTTGTCGCCGATATGGATGACGCCTTTCAGGAAGGTGCCGGTGGTGAGCACAACGCGAGGAGCGCCGAACGCGCGGCCGTCGGCGGTGACGACCCCGGCCACCGCGCCATCAGCGAGGATCAGGTCCTCCACCGCGGCAGCTTCAATGGTCAGCCCCTCCTGCTCGGCCAGCGCAGCCTGCATGGCCTGCTTGTAGAGCTTGCGGTCCGACTGCGCCCGCGGCCCGCGGACGGCTGGGCCCTTCGAACGATTGAGCAGTCGAAACTGGATGCCGGCGGCGTCGGCAACACGGCCCATGACGCCGTCCAGCGCATCGATTTCCCGGACCAAGTGGCCCTTGCCCAAACCGCCGATGGCCGGGTTGCAGCTCATCTCGCCGATGGTCTCGAGCTTGTGCGTCAGCAGCAGCGTTCGTGCGCCCAAACGCGCCGCCGCCGCCGCGGCCTCACAGCCGGCGTGTCCGCCGCCAATGACGATGACGTCGTAAGTGCGCTCCGAGCTCATTTGCTGGGCTTCATATAGGAGCGCCGACGCGCCGTCAGCAGACGCTTCCGCAGGGTTGTGAAGCCGGATGCTCTACCGCTGAGCTACGGGCGCCTCCAAGCGTTCGCGAACGCCAGCCGAGGAGTCGATCCACGGGCCCTCCGGCCGCCTTCGACATCCGCCTAGCCCGCCCGAATGCGCAAGGCCGAAGCCGTGCGCTTCACGTGCGACCCGCTAATTTCAGTTCACCAGTTTCGCGTGAAACGCCATATTCCATGCGGTTTTCGCGCGAACTCATTTGCCGATGCAGAAGCTCGAAAAGATCTCATCAAGCAAGTCTTCGACATCGATCCGCCCTTTCTTCCGTTCGATCGCCACGGCCGCCACGCGCACGTCTTCGCTTTCCAGTTCGGCGCCGCTTTGCAGCGCCGGGATAGCGCGCAGGAGCGCCGCCCGCGCCTCCTCCACAAGCCGCCGATGCCGCGCCCGGGTCAGCACCGGCGCCTCTTCGCGGCCAAGCGCGTCAGCGACGCGCCGTGTGAGCAGCGTCTCCAGCTCGCGCAGGCCCTCGCCAGTCCTGGCGCTGGTGCGGATGACGACAGCGCCGTCGGCCGGCGCTGACGCGCCACGGAGATCCGACTTAGAACACACGAGCAGATCATCGGCGCATAGGGCGCGCATCAGCGAAGCGGGCGGTTCGGCACCCGCTTCCACTACGCCAATCCTGAGATCGGCCTCCTCGGCCCGCGCCAGCGCCCGGCGCACGCCCTCCGCTTCGATGGCGTCCGCGGCTTCGCGCAGTCCGGCCGTGTCGGCAATCCAGACCGGGAAGCCGGCCAGCACCAGGCGCACTTCGACCACGTCGCGGGTGGTGCCCGGCAGGTCGCTGACGATCGCGGCTTCGCGCTGGGCCAGCGCATTCAGCAGGCTCGACTTGCCGGCGTTGGGCGGGCCGATGATGGCGATGCGATAGCCGTCGCGGATACGCTCGCCGCGATGAGCGTCGTCCAGGTGCGCGCTCATGCCGGCGGCCAGCGTCTGCAGAATGGGCCCGGCCCGCTGCGCCAACCCGCCGGGCAGATCCTCGTCCGGGAAATCGATCTCGGCCTCGATCACCGCCGCCGCTTCGATCAGCCTGGCGCGCCAGCCTTCATAGAGCGCCGACAGCGCGCCGCGCCGCTGGCGCAAGGCCTGGCGGCGTTGGCCTTCGGTTTCGGCGTCCACGAGGTCCGCCAAGCCCTCTGCCTCTGCCAAGTCGAGCTTGCCGTTCTCGAAGGCGCGGCGCGTGTATTCACCCGGCTCCGCCGGCCGCACGCCGGCCACGCTCAGCGCCGCTGCGATCACCGCCGCGATCACTGCCGGCCCGCCATGAACGTGCAGTTCAGCGACATCCTCGCCGGTGAAGCTGTGCGGGCCGGGAAACCAGAGCGCGAGGCCGTCATCGAGTGAGAGCCCGGTGTGCGGATCGCAGAACGCCTCGCGCGCAGCCAAGCGCGGCTTGGGCAGATCGCGCGCCGTCAACGCTCGCAGTACGGCGCCGGCGGCTGGCCCGGACAGCCGGATCACCGCGACGCCGGCGCGGCCCGCGCCGGACGCCAGCGCGACGATGGTGTCCGGTTTCATGTGAAAATCTCTAAGCGCCGTTTAGGGCTTTTCACGTGAAGCGGCAGAGGCGGCAGCCGCGCCCGAAGTCATCAGCTTGACGAACGCATCTTGCGCCTGCGTGCCGACGCTCATCCATGAGCTCATCAGGCTCTCGCCGCTCATGAGCTTGAGATTGGCCTCCATGCGTTTGCCCATCTCTTCGACCAGCGCCTCGTTGATCGGCGTGACATCGGGAAGGCCCATGAAGCGGCGCGCTTCCTCCGGCGAGCACTCGACATTGACGGTGAACTTCATCGGTCCATTTCCTTTCGCGTTGCCGCCTCAGCGGGGTCTATAACGCGGCCACATCCTCAGAGACAGACTTGGGAGTGAGAGCCATGGGTGAGTGGGTTGAGGTCAAGGGACCGGACGGCGCCTTCAAGGCTTATGTCGCGCGGCCGAGCGGAACGCCCAAGGGCGCGGTGGTGGTCGTGCAGGAGATTTTCGGCGTGAACGCGGTGATGCGCGGCAAGGCCGACTGGCTGGCGCGTGAGGGCTTCCTGGCGGTCGCGCCGGATCTGTTCTGGCGCATCAAGCCTGGCATCGACATTACCGACCAGACCGAGGCCGAGTGGAAAGAGGCGCTCGATTACATGAACCAGCTCGACAAGGACGCGAGCGTCAAGGACGTGCAGGCGACGCTGACGTGGGCGCGCGGCCAGGGCGTCAGCAAGGCCGGCGTGATGGGCTATTGCATGGGCGGCTACATCGCCTTCCTGGCGGCGGCCCGGACCGATTCCGACGCCAGCGTCGCCTATCACGGCGGCGGCATTCATACCGCGCTCGACGAAGCCAAGAACATCCAAAAGCCGGTGATGCTGCACAACCCGATGAAGGACAGCTTCATCCCGGTCGAAGCGCTCAACACCATCCGCGAAACGCTGAAGGACAATCCGCTTGTCACTGTGCACGAATACGCCGAGCAGGATCACGCCTTTACCCGCGAAGGCGGCCAGCATTACGACGAAGCCGCCAAGCAGCTCGCAGACGGGCGTACGGTGGCGTTCCTGAAACAGCACCTGGCATGACGCGCGCACTGCTCGCGGCGGCGCTAGTGCTGGCGGGGTGCGATGCAGAGATTCCTGTTACGCAAGCTGGCGCTCAGCGCCAATCGCTTGCGCCCACGAACTTGCCCGCCTTCTTCGACTGTTTGCGTACGACCGGCGCTGTGGTCGTCTCCGCGCATCGCGGCGGGCCATCGAGCGGACATGCGGAAAACACCGTAAGCGCTTTAGCGAACACGCTCACGAGTGCGCCAGTATTCATTGAGGTCGATGTCGGAGTAACGCAGGACGGCGCGCTTTTCCTCATGCACGACGAGACGGTGGATCGAACGACAACGGGATCTGGCCGGCTAAACGAACTGACGCGTGACCAGGTTCGCTCGCTGACAGTGGAGGACACCGATGGGACGCCGCTGAATCACGCCCCCACTGAACTCGCTGAAGCCCTTGCTTGGGCTAACGGCCGCACGGTGCTTGAACTCGATATCAAGCGCGGCGTTGCATACGAGGACGTTATCACCGAAGTCGAAGCGGCGGGCGCGATGGGCCGCGTCGTGTTCATCACTTACAGCATTGACGGCGCATCGCGGATCGCACGTCTGGCGCCCGAAGCGATGATCTACACGACGATTTCCAGCGCGCGCGAACTCGACCTGCTTGAGCGGCGCGGCGTCGATCTTTCGCGCGTCGTCGCGTGGGTCGGCACGGATGCACCGCCCGCATCGCTGGTCGCGGCGCTGAACGCGCGCGGCGTGGAGACGCGCTTCGGCATGTTCGGCGAGGGGCGCGATTATGAGAACGCGGCGCGCGCGCGTGCGCAGATCGTCGCCGTGGACGACGCGGCCGAAGCCGTTCGCGACCTCGACGCCGCCGACGGCGAAGAGGGCTACGCAGCGTTGCAATGCCTCAGCGCCGATTGAGGGCCGGCTTACGCACTCCCATATCTGGCGCAAAGCGGAGCCGACCCATGAAAGCGATACGCATCGAAGCGAACGGCGCGCCGGAGGTGATGCGGCTCGCCGACATAGAGACGCCTGAGCCTAGCGCGAACGAAGTGCGCGTGCGTCACCGCGCCATCGGCGTGAACTTCATCGACACCTACCACCGCACCGGGTTGTACAAGAACCCGCTGCCGCACGGCTTGGGCTTGGAAGCAGCGGGCGTCGTCGATGCGGTCGGCGCCGGCGTTACACGCTTCAAGCAAGGCGATCGCATCGCCTATTGCAGCGGACCGATCGGCGCCTACGCGGAGACGCATGTCGTCAACGAAGCGCGCGCGGTGAAGTTGCCGGAGACAATCGAGTTTGACATCGCCGCGGCGTCGCTGCTCAAGGGCATGACTGCGCGTTATCTTCTGCGAAAGACGTTTCGCGTGGAACAGAGCCACGTCGTCGTCATCCACGCAGCCGCCGGCGGCGTCGGGCAAATCGCCGTGCAATGGGCCAAGCACCTCGGTGCGCTTGTCATCGCAACGGCAGGCAGCGATGCGAAAGCCGATATCGCGCGAGAGCTTGGCGCCGATCATGTCATCGTCACCGCGCGCGAGGACGTCGCCAAACGCGTGCGCGAACTTACCGGCGGCGCCGGCGCGCATGTCGTCTATGATGGCGTCGGCAAGGACACGTTCGCTGCATCGCTCGACAGCCTGCGTCCGCTCGGCATGCTGGTGAGCTACGGCAACGCCTCGGGTCCGCCGCCCGACATCAATCCGCTGACGCTTTCGCAGAAGGGCTCGCTGTTCCTCACGCGCCCGACGCTGTTCAGCTACACAGCAACAGTTGAACAGCTTGATGAAACGGCCGCGGATTTATTCGGTGTGATCGAGCAGGGCGCCGTGAGGATTGCCGCGCCAACGCGCTACAGACTCGCCGATGCGGCGCAGGCACATCGCGATCTCGAAGCGCGCAAGACCACCGGCAGCCTAGTGCTTACGCCGTAGCTATTTCACCGCCGCGGCGCGAATGAAGGCGGGCCGCTGCCAGAGGTTTTCGATGTAGCTCTTCACCGGCGCAGGAATTTCTTCGTCGATGCCCGCGAATTTGCCGCCGGTGGCAATGTACGCCACCGAAATATCCGCGGCAGTGAAGCGGTCGGCAGCGATGTACGATTTGCCCGCGAGCCGTTCACCGATGAAGTCGAGCCGCTTCAGGATCGCCTTGTGCAAATAGCTGGCGGTGAAGTTTTGCTTCTGATCGTCGGGCGCCATGAAGCGCGTGGCGACAAGGGGATTGCCGTACGCCGCCAGCCCTGCTTCGCCGAACATCAGGTATTGCAGATAGTCCGCGTAACCCGGCTCGTTCGGTTTCACCTCAAGATCGGTCGGGCCATGCTTCGCCATGATGTAGATCATCATCGCTACGGACTCGATCATGCTCACGTCGCCGTCGGTCATTGCCGGAACGGTGCGTAGCGGATTGACCGCCTTGAACTCGTCGCTCGGCTTGAAAAACGAAGCTTCCGCCGTTTCGTAGGGCACGCCCATTTCTTCGCACAGCCACACCACGCGCAGCGAGCGCGCGCCCTGCGAATGATAGATTTTCAGCATCGGCGACCTCCGTTTGCTCCCCCGTTTACGGGGGAGCAGTCAGCGAGCGCAAGCTCGATGACTGAGGGGGCTAGGGCCCGCGCGCCCCTCCGTCGCATTCGGCGGTACCTCCCGTGCAAGCGGGGGAGGAAACCGGCCTACGTGTTCATCGACTGGAAGAAGTCGTCGTTGTTCTTCGAGGACTTCAGCTTGTCGAGCAGGAACTCGATCGCGTCCTGTGTGCCCATCGGGCTGAGGATGCGCCGGAGCACGTACATCTTCTGCAAGTGTTCCTTCGGCGTGATGAGCTCGTCCTTGCGCGTGCCCGACTTGAGCACGTCGATGGCCGGGAAGATACGGCGATCGGCGACCTTGCGGTCAAGCTGCAGTTCCGAGTTACCCGTGCCCTTGAACTCTTCGAAGATGACTTCGTCCATGCGCGAGCCGGTGTCGATCAGCGCCGTGGCGATGATTGTCAGCGAGCCGCCTTCTTCGAGATTGCGCGCGGCGCCGAAGAATCGCTTCGGCCGTTGCAGAGCGTTGGCGTCGACGCCGCCCGTCAGCACCTTGCCGGAGGAGGGCACGACCGTGTTGTAGGCGCGGCCGAGACGCGTGATAGAATCGAGCAAAATCACCACATCCTTGCCGTGCTCGGCCAGACGCTTCGCTTTCTCGATCACCATTTCCGCCACCGAAACGTGGCGCGTAGCCGGCTCGTCGAAGGTAGAGGACACCACCTCGCCTTTCACCGTGCGCTGCATGTCGGTGACTTCTTCCGGACGCTCGTCGATCAGCAAAACAATCAGGAACACTTCCGGATGGTTGGCTTCGATCGCTTTGGCGATGTTCTGCAGGATGACGGTTTTACCCGTGCGCGGCTGCGCCACGATGAGCGAACGCTGCCCTTTGCCCACAGGCGCCACGATATCAATGATGCGGCCAGTCTTGTCCTTAATGGTCGGATCTTCGAGTTCCATCTTCAGCCGCTCGGTAGGGTAGAGCGGTGTTAGATTGTCGAAGTGCACCTTGTGGCGCACGCGATCTGGATCCTCGAAATTGATCAGGTTCACCTTGACCAATGAGAAGTAGCGCTCTCCGTCTTTCGGCGCGCGTATCTGGCCCTCGACCGTGTCGCCGGTGCGCAGACCGAACTTCCGAATCTGTTGTGGCGAAATGTAAATATCGTCGGGACCCGGCAAGTAGTTCGACTGCGGCGAGCGCAGGAAGCCGAAGCCGTAGGAGAGAATTTCCACCACGCCGGCGCCGCCAATCTCGACGCCGCGCTCGGCCATTTGCTTGAGGATGGCGAACAGCATGTCCTGCGTGCGCAGGTTGTTGGCGCCTTCGATCTCGAGCGACTCGGCGAGGGTGAGAATTTCAGTGGGTGGCTTGCGTTTGAGCTCCTGCAGCGTGAGTTGGGTGAGCTCTTCGATCGCTTGTGTTTCAGTCATATGTCGTCTCGGGAGACGGTCCCCGCGCGCGGATTCGCTTCGGGTAGAGCCGTCAGTGGGAAGAAAGACCGGCGGTTAGGAGGGAAAGTGCGGCGCCGCCGTCGCGAGCGCGCCAGGAGCACGCAGGCGGAGCAACACCATACCTGGACCCCAAACGTCAAGCGCCAAGCGCGTGCTAGGGTTCCAGGGTGGCGAGAAGAACGGCGGCGATCGCGACGAGGAAGGGGACCTCGCTCATCAGCCGCCAGAACCGTTCGGAGCGCTGACGCTGGCCGGCCGCCAGCTTGCGCCCCTCGGCAGATAGGAAGCCGTGATAGCCGCTCAAGCCTAAGACAAGAATAAGTTTGAGCCAAAACCAGTGCGGCACGCGGGTGAGCACGCCGGCCCAGTCGCTGCTCCAATCGCCGCCAGTCAGATACGCGCCGAACAGGAAGATGCCGAACGCCCAGGCGAGAATCAGGCTGGGAGTTAGGACGACCAGCCGCAGGCTGCGCGCGGCCTTGAGCATGGCTTGCTCAAGTTCGCCGCCCGGCTGCGAGCCGGTGAGATAGGCATAGAAGCGAGGCAGCATCAGCAGGCCGGCGATCCACGCGATCACCGCGATGATGTGCAGACCCCGGGCGAGGTCATAACCGATCATATGTGTCGCCATCAGCGCCCGCTCCCGTGAGGGCAGAACCCGTGCTCGGCAGGGCAAATGCGCCCGCCCGCCTCGGATTGCAACGTACCCGGCGCTTCCAGCGCGCGCTCGGCCAGATCGGCTAGCGCGTCAATGAAGCGCGGGGCCGCGCCCAACGCTGGTGCACGTAAATAGAATGGCAGGGCGAGCCCTTCGGCGATGTGCGCGTATTCGATATCCAGTTCGACCAGCGTTTCCACATGTTCTGAAACGAAGGCTATGGGGGAGAGGATGACGCCCGCCTTGTCGCGTCCGGCTTGTCGAATTTCCTGTTCGGTCGACGGGCCGAGCCATTTTAGCGGGCCAACGCGAGACTGGTAGCAGGTGCGGCTCTCCCACTCGGCGGGCAACAGCTTGCGCACAGCAGCGACGCTTTGCTCGACTTGCCATTGGTATGGATCGCCGGCGTCGACGACACGTTGCGGCAGCCCATGCGCCGAGAACAGAACGCGAGGGCGCGCCGGTTCGCCAGCAGCGCGCCAAACGTCGAGGATCGCCGCCGCATGCGCTTCCGCGAACTTCTGACCATGCGGATAGCAGCAGATGGTCGAGCAGGGGAGACTTGAGGCGCGCCGCCAGGCCCGCAGTGAGGATGCAGTCGTAGTGGAAGAGAATTGCGGATAGAGCGGCAGCAAGACGGCGTCGGTGGCGCCCCAGGCTTCGGCCGCTTTCGCCGCATCCTTCACAAATGGGCGCCAATAGCGCATGGCGATGAAACACTTGAAGGTGATGTTGCTGACCCGCCTGGCGATCGCTGCATCGAGCGCGTCGGCCTGTCTTTGTGTTTCAGGCAGAATTGGTGAGCGTCCGCCCATCTGGGCGTAGTTAGCCTTGGCGAGTTTTTCCCGGCCGCGCGAAATCAATTGCGCAATCACAAACCGCAACGGCTGCGGCGCCCCAATAATGGCTTTGTCGTTGAACAGATTGAACAGAAACGGACGCACCGCTTGCGGCGAATCCGGTCCGCCCAAGTTGAACAAAATGATCGCGACTCGACGCGAGGTCATCAGCCGGATGCCGGGTGCGTCCTCAGGCGCCGGCTGCGCTTCGAGCGCCACTGCGCTCATGCGTAGCTCTTCACAATGCGCACAAGTTCGGAGACGTTTTCTGGCGTCGCGTCAGGTGTGATGCCATGACCGAGATTGAAGATGTGCGGGGTGTCGCGGAAGGCGATCAGCACATCCTTGGCCGCGTCCTCCAGAACCTGCCCGCCAATCACCAACGTTTGTGGATCAAGATTGCCCTGCAGCGCCATGCCTGGCGCGGCTGAAGCCGCGAATGCCGCGGGCGTCTGTGTGTCGACGCCGATCGCAGTGACGCCGGTTTCGCGCGCATAAGTTGCGATCTGTGCGCCTGCGCCGCGGGGAAAGCCGATGATCGGAACGGCAACGCCGAGGTCCCGGACTCGCGCCACGAGCTTCTTTGTTGGCAGAAGGATCAGTTCTTCGAACTGCACAGGGGAGAGCCCTTCGGCCCAACTCTCGAAGATTTGTAGGCAGTCAGCACCAGCGCTTACTTGCGCGGCAAGGTGATGCGCCGTCGCTTCGACGAGAACCTCGAGTAGATCGTCGACATCGTGCGGGCGTTGATATGCGACAAGCCTCGCTAGGTCCTTCTCGCCGCCGCGGCCCTGTAGCATGTAGATCGCTACTGTCCACGGTCCGCCGGCGAATCCAATCAGCGGGACGCCATCCGGCAGGCCGCGCTTAATTCTTTCTACGGCTTCGTACACCGGGCTCAGCCGTTGGAGCGCATGCGTAACGTCTTCGAAGCGCCAGCCTTCTTCTTCAGCCAGCGGGCGGAGCCGCGGCCCTTCGCCTTCGACAAACGACACCGATCGCCCCAGCGCGTCCGGAATAACAAGAATGTCCGAAAACAAGATTGCGGCGTCCAAGGGGAACCGTCTCAACGGCTGCATTACTGCTTCGGTCGCCAGAGAAGGGGAGTAGCAAAAATCCAAGAAACTCTTCGAGCGCGTCCGCAGTTCGCGGTACTCGGGCAAATAGCGGCCAGCTTGGCGCATGATCCATATGGGCGGGGGATCGACCCTTTCGCCGTTTAGGACACGCAGGAGTGCGGGAAGGCTTTCCCGGTCGGGCATTCTTTTCCATCCAAACTTAGAATCTGAATCCTGATTAAGGAGGACTCATTGTTGTGGCGATACGGAAACCGGGAGAATTCAGTTTTCCCCAACGTATCCCCAAACTTACCAGGCCAGATAGGTTCGCAAAAAGCCTTGGCAAAAAAGTGCCCCTGAGGACTTCGATTCGCCGCCGATTCGTTTCTTCACAAGAAGAGCAAGTGTGGAGTGCCTTGGGAGGAATCGCCCATCGGGCGAGAGTGGAATTGGCGGGGTGACCCGTTCGTTCTGTCTGCGGATCGCGCCGGCGCCATATTCAACAGCTTGTCCACAGGCGCTCCTGGCCTGATATGTGAGCGGCAATGCGCGAACGGCTGGCAATCTACTTCAACGTCCATCTTGTCTCGGATTCCACCGGGGAGACACTGGCCGGGGTGATGCGCGCCACCTGTGCGCAGTTCGACAACATTATGCCGGTTGAACACTCGTACTTTTTGGTCCGTTCAGTGCGGCAGCTTGAGCGGGTTATGCGCGAGATTGAGGACGCGCCGGGCGTAGTGATGTTTACGCTGTCCAATCTAGAGCATCGGGCGATCCTCGAGGCGCGCTGCCATGAGATCGGGATGCCGTGCGTAGCGGTGCTCGATCCGGTGTTAGATGTCACCTCCCGCTACCTGGGATTGGAACTGAACCACCGGGTAGGGGCGGCGCGGAAGCTCAACGCGGAATATTTCAAGCGCATCGACGCGCTCGACTTCGCCATGGATCACGACGACGGCCAGCAGGTCGTCGAGCTGAAAGACGCCGACGTGATTCTGGTAGGCGTGAGCCGCACCTCTAAAACGCCGACAAGCGTCTACTTGGCTCACCGCGGCGTGAAGGCCGCCAATGTGCCGTTCGTCCCAGGCGTGCCCCTCCCGCCGGAAGTGTTCGCTGAAAACCGGCCGTTGGTGGTCGGATTGCTGATCTCGGCGGATCGTCTCATCCACATTCGGCGCAATCGGCTGGTGGCGATGAAGGAGACGCGCGCCGGCAGTTACACCGACGAAGACGCCGTCCGGCGCGAGGTGATGGACGCACAGAAGCTGTTCGAGCGCGAGGGATGGCCGACCGTCGACGTGTCGCGCCGGTCAATTGAGGAAACCGCGGCGGCCGTGCTCAATCTGCTGGCGGAACATCGCGGGGAGCACCGCGGCGGGTGAGCCTGATCCTAGCTTCCGGCAGCGCCGCGCGCCGGCGCATGCTTCAGGACGCGGGCCTCGCGTTCCGAGCGGAGACGCCGCGCATCGATGAGGAAGCGGTCAAGGCGAGCTTGCGCGCGGAGGGCCTGAAACCGCGTGATCAGGCCGACGCGCTGGCGGAGCTCAAAGCGCTCTCGGTTTCACGAGGCCGACCGGACTTCGTACTTGGCGCCGATCAGATGCTGGCGGTCGAGGGCGAAACGCTCGACAAGCCAAAACATGCCGATGAGGCCCGCGCACATCTGCTGCGGCTGCGTGGAAGGACACATGAACTCATCACCGCCGCGGTGGTGGCGCGCGAGGGGGCGGTGATTTGGCGCCACATCGAGACGCCACGGCTAACCATGCGCGCTTTCTCAGATGCGTTCCTCGACGAGTATTTGACGCGCGCGGGACAGGGCGCCCTGAGTTCGGTAGGCGGCTATCAGCTTGAGAACATTGGCGCGCAATTGTTCGAACGCGTCGATGGCGACTACTTCTCCGTGCTCGGCCTGCCGCTCTTGCCGCTGCTTGCGTTCTTACGCGACCATGGGATTGCGCCGCGATGAACACGAAGCGGTATGCTGTCATTGGCGATCCGGTGAGCCAGTCACTGTCACCGCTGTTGCATCAGGGCTGGATCGCCGACCACGGGCTTGACGCCACTTACGAGGCGGTCTTGCTGCGCAGCGAGGATCCCGTGCGCGCCATTCGCGGACTAACGCGGTTCGCCGGCTTGAACGTCACGGCGCCGCATAAGGCGGCCGCGGCGAAGGCGGCGGATCGCTCGGAAGATGGTGTCGCGAACGTGTTGCGCTGGGAGGCCGACGGCACGTTGTCGGCATTCAACACCGATGGCGCGGGGTTCGTTGAGGCGGTGGAGGAAAGCGTGCCGCAATGGCGCGCGCGCACGAAGGCGGTGCTTATCATCGGCGCGGGCGGTGCGGCGCGAGCGATCACAAAGGCGCTGGCTGGCAGCCCGAGCCTCATCGTCGTGAACCGCACGCACGCGCGGGCGGCCGCCCTGGTGGAGCAATTGCCGGCTGCGACCGCGAGGTCGTGGGAGGAACTGCCAGCGCTATTTGCCGCCGCCGACTTGATCGTGAACGCGACCACGCTAGGCATGAGCGGCTCGCCCAGTCCCGAATGGCCGGTTCAATGCTGCAAGCGTGACGCAATCATAGCCGACATCGTCTATCGCCCGCTTA
The DNA here is from genome assembly GCA_937967725.1 of uncultured Alphaproteobacteria bacterium. Taxonomy (GTDB): domain Bacteria; phylum Pseudomonadota; class Alphaproteobacteria; order Caulobacterales; family Aquidulcibacteraceae; genus Vitreimonas. Next base: position 16,072 of record CALBSY010000296.1, read on the forward strand.
AAACGGCGCTATTGGCTTCCGCGCGCGCGGAAGGACTAACCACGATCGACGGCCTGGGCATGCTCATTCATCAGGGCGCGCGGGCGTTCGAGATCTGGCATGACGCCAAGCCGGACACGAAAATAGCACGTCGACGGCTCATGGCGGCGTTGGCGTTATGATCGTGATTGGCCTCACCGGTTCTATCGGCATGGGAAAGTCAACGGTGGCTCGCATGTTCGCGGAGGAGGGCGTCGCCGCGTTCGACTCCGACGCTGCCGTACATGAGCTTTACTCCAAGGACGGCGCCGCGGTTGCGCCAGTGGCGGCCGCATTTCCCGGCGTGGAGCGTGGCGGTGCAATCGACCGCGTTGCGCTGTCGGCGCGTGTGGTTGGCGATGCCGAGGCGATTGAGCGTCTGGAGAAGCTCGTGCACCCGTTGGTGCGTCAGGCTCAGGCGAACTTTCTCGCCGCACAGCGCACCGCAGGGGCCCCTGTGGCCGTGCTCGACATCCCCCTTTTGTTCGAGTCTGCGGGGGCCGAACAGGTCGACAAGGTGGTTGTCGTCTCGGCGCCGCCTGCGGTGCAACGCGCCCGCGTGCTTTCGCGGCCAGGCATGACAGAGGAGAAGTTCGAGCGGCTTTCGGCGCGGCAAATACCGGACGCCGAGAAGCGCGCCCGGGCCGATTTTGTGATCGACACCGGCGGAGACCTTGAAGCCACGCGCGCCCAGGTCAGGGCGGTGCTAGACGCGCTGCGCGAACAGGGCTAGCGCCATCGCTATGCGCGAAATCGTGTTCGATACGGAAACCACCGGTGTGTTCGCTGAGCATTCCGAGAAGGAATTGTGCGATCGAATCGTGGAGATTGGCTGTGTCGAGATCTTCAATCTCGAGCGCACAGGCCGTGAGTTTCACGTCTATATCGACCCGGAGAGGTCGGTTCCTGAGGAGGTGGTGCGCGTTCACGGACCACCGCGCGATTTTCTCGCCCAGCCCCGCAAGTCTGCGCACGTGGTCGAGGAGTTTTTGGAGTTCCTCGGCGACTCTCCATTCGTTGCGCACAACGCCGCCTTCGACCAGGGATTTATCAATGCCGAACTCGCGCGCTGCGGCCGGCCTCCCGCCGCCGCCGAGCGCTTCGTCGACACGCTGCTGATTGCGCGGAAGCGCTTTCCGGGCGCCTCGTGCTCTCTCGATGCGCTGGCCAAGCGCTATCAGCTCGACCGCTATGGCTTCGATCTCGCCGCGCGCAAGGGTCCGGGCGGGCACGGAGCGTTGGTCGACGCGCGCATTCTCGCCGAAGTGTATCTGCAATTGCGCGGCGGGCGTGAACAGCGGCTCGCCTTCGATGCTGGCGAGGCCGCCGTCGACAACGCCTCAGTCCTGCGCCCGGTACAGTTCGTGCGCCGCGACCCGCGGCCGCAGCCGCTGCCAACTCGCGTCACTGCCGAGGAGGAAGCGGCGCACGCCGCCTTCGTTGCGGGATTAGGTCCGAACGCACTGTGGCTCAAACAAGCGAGCTAGCTATCTAGAATGCCGAAGTCGGCGGCGCTGGTTGCTGCAACGGCTGCTCGCCGTTGTCGGTGCGATTTTGCCGTTCGCGCAACTCGGCCCAATAGAGCGGCGTGAAGTCGATCGGATTAATCAGTAGGGGCGGGTAACCCCCCTCGCGCGTGATCTCAGCCAATATCTGTCTGCCAAACGGGAACAACAGCCTTGGACACTCGATCCAGATCAGGGGCTCTACGTCGTCTGCACGCACATTCATGAACTGGAAAACCCCAGAATAAACCAGGTTTGCCGAGAACATGACCGACTCGCCGCGCTTGGCTTGGACGTTGATGCAAAGATCGACCTCGAAGGCGTCGCCGCGGTCGCCCATGCCGCGCGACTTCACCTCAACGCCCATATCGATGGTGGGCTGCACATCCATCGTTTGCGCCGCGGCCGCCGCCAAATTCTGGAATGACAGTTCTTTCACGTACTGGGCGAGCACGCGCAGGTGTGGGGAATCGGCTGGAACTTGCGCGCCCTCAGGTGCTGGATGCGTGGTCATGCGCCAACTCGCGAGAAACCGGGGGAGGGCGCTACCATGAGGCGCGCCCGGCGCCAACGCAACCGCGCTGGCGAAACGCGCCTGTTGGCACTATCTTAACAGGCTGCACACCATGCGGCACACTTGCGCCGCTCGGAGCTCTCAGTGGACCAGGGCCTAGTAGAAATACTCGTTTTGGCGTTCATCGCCGGGTTTGTGCTGTACCGGCTGTACACGACGCTCGGCCGGCGCACGGGCGAAGAGCGCCCACCCGCCGCTCGTCCAGCGCCCGCGCCGGGCGAATTACCCACAGAACGCCCGC
>CALBSY010000297.1 GCA_937967725.1 uncultured Alphaproteobacteria bacterium
CCCGGAAAGCAACATCGCGACGGGGAACGCAGCTGCGCCGCCGCAACCCTTGCGGCCGGTCGCGCCGGCGCCGAACGGCGACGACTAGGCTCAGCGCACCGTCAGCAAGTCGGCGCAGATCGCTTCGAGCCCCGCCTGATCGATGCTGTCGAACGCATTGATTTGCATCGAGTCGACGTCGAGCACGGCGGCAAGCTCGCCGGCGGCGTCGAAGACCGGGGTGACGATTTCGGAATTCGAACGGCTATCGCAGGCGATGTGGCCAGCAAAAGCATGCACGTCGGGTACGATGATGCTTTCACGCCGCTCGGCGCAGGCGCCGCATACCCCTTTGCCAAACGGGATGCGCAGGCAGCCGAGCGTGCCTTGGTAGGGACCGACTACGAGTTCTTCCGGTTTGTCGAGGTCGACGAGATAGAAGCCGGTCCAGAAGAAGCGGTCGGGGAAGGCCTGCGCGAGAAGCGAGGCGGCGCTGGCGTAGCGCGCGGTGCGGTTCGGCTCACCGGCGATCACGGCGGCGATCTCGGCGCGCAGCGCGGCGTAGCGCTCGGCCTTCCCGGCAGGCAGTTCGGCGCGCGCCGGCTCGGCCATCAGCGGTTCGACTTGCGATGTTTGAATGCGCCTGAAGCCTTTAGCGCCATCATGCGCTCATCGCGAGCGCCGTCGCGGCGCGGCCGCCTCGGCCCAGACAAAAGCTTCGCTGAAAGCACTGTGAGGCCGATCACGATCAGCACCGCTACAATCACGCCAATCCAAAACGCCATCTGCGTCACTCCATGGCCTCACGTTAAGATAGGCGCGTTGCTAGACCAGTGGAAGGCGGATGGTGGGCGCGGCAGGACTCGAACCTGCAACCAGACCGTTATGAGCGGCCGGCTCTAACCATTGAGCTACGCGCCCCAAGGCGCGGCATGTGCTGGGCGGCGCGCGCGCCGTCAACCCTCGCCGCGCGCGTAACCGACGATGGCCGCGCGGACGAAGTCGTCGAAATTGATGGCGTCGAGTTCTGCCGGATGCGGGGCCCAAGGCGGACCATCGAGCATTTGCACGGTGATTTCCGGTTTGCCGCTATTGCGGCGGCGGCGGGTCAGGGCGTGCTCGGCTTCCTTGGCCACCCATTCGGATTCCGACGCCGCCTTCGACCAGCACAGGTGAAATAAGTCAGCGCGGTCGATCTCGCGGCGCAGGCGTGGGTGCCATTCTTCGCCCGACTTAAGCGAGGCGCGATCCCAGAAATGGTCGACGCCAGCCATCTGATACGCGGTGGCGATTTGCGACACGGTTTCGCGGTCCTTGCTTGAATAAGAAAGAAACACACGCTTGTGACGCTTGAGGCGCACGCGGTCGCCCAATCCAGCGGCCTTCTTGGCGGGGCCGGAAACTTTGCGCGTGAAGGCAAGCACGCCGATCTGTGCGTCGTTGACGAACACCCGCGCGAGGAAGACGGCTTGGCGCACGCTTTCGTCAGCTTCTACGGAGAAGTTGAAATCGGCGGGATCGCCGGTCCAGGTCCGGCGTTGCACCTTGCCGTCACACGCCGCGCCGCGCACGTCGAGAGAAACCCCGACGCTGGCGCCCAGCGGGATGTCGCCGACTGGCATGCCGTGCGGCGCTGGTTCGGCGCGCGGATCGATCTCGCGGGCAGCCTTGATGACGGCGTTCAGGTCCTGAGGCTGGTGAATAACGATCCGCACCAGTTCCGGCGTGCCGCGGCGCAGTTTTTTGGGTGCGAAGGCCGTGGCGTCCGCGGGCGCGCTTGGCGCGGCGATGTCTGGGCGTTTGCGTTCGGGCTCGGTCTGCGCCGGCGACTCCGGCGGGCGCTCCGACGGCGGCGCTTGGGGCGCCGGCGCCGCGGGAGGTTCGGCCCACGTAGGCGGCTCTAACGGCGACTCCGGCGACGCCTCGGCGTCGCTGGCGCCAGCGAAGCTGTCCGCCTGCAATTCATCGCGCGAGCCGGTGTCGCCGTCTTGCTCTTCCTGCTGTTGTTGCTGTTGCTGCTGCTGTTGTTGTTGTTGTTGTTGTTGTTGTTCTCCCGGTGGGAGGGGTTCTGCCCGTGGCGTCTCCGCGCCGCCTTCGGCGACGCGCCGGCGCCGCAATAACTCACCGGAACGAGGGCGCGCATCCTCGATCGACATCGCCGGCCCGTGCTGCGGCAAGCCTGCAAACGAGGAG
>CALBSY010000298.1 GCA_937967725.1 uncultured Alphaproteobacteria bacterium
AGCCCATGACGGCGACGCCGGCGAAGCAAAACAGATCGAGCGCACGCAGCTTCAAGTGTCTTTCTCCGCGCGGTCTGGCGTGGGGCCGCTCGGTTGCCGAACAAAGGCGCGATTGGCGCCCTCCAGATAGCCGCAGTCTGGGCACGGCTCGCCGCGAAATTGGCGCTCCTGATCGCAAATGTGGATTTGCACGAAGCGCTGGCCCTCGGTGCAATCGGGGCAGGGCACGTACTGGCATGGCGCCAGTATTTGCTCCCTCGAGAAGTCGCGGATATCGTGATCGACCCACCACATGATGCAGCACTCAGGGATGAGGCTGGCGCGGCCTTTCTCGATGTGCTCGGCGCGCGTCATCATCCTTTTTCCTCATCTACCGATGCGGAGACCGGTTTGGCGCGGTCAGCGCGGCGCATGAGTATCTCGGCAACGCGGCGGCGGCGGTCTCGCCGTCCGATGGACTTGTAGGCGTGCCAGAGCGCCTCCCCGTCTGGCCCGCCTTTGCACAGGGCAGGGGCGTCGCTGTTTCGCTCGTGGCCGGGCCAAACGCGAAAGGCGTAACCCTGGTTGCAGTGCCAGACCGTTATGTCGATGGTCCGGCAGTACGCTTTGTGTGGGCCGATCTCCCAATCGCACGGCTCGGAGAGGAGAATTTCGCGCGCCAGCATCTTCATCTCTGGCGAAGCAAAATATCGAAGCAGCGGCATCATCCCTTGGCCTCATCTGTTGTCGCAGGGACCATGCCGAGCGCTTGTTGCGCCAAGCAGTAAACGCCAAACTCGCGTCGGTACTTCCGCAGGAATGACTCGCTGCCCATGCGATACTCGGCATTGTCCGACTTTGCGCCCTCGCTGTAGCGCTCAATCCCGCGCTGCAAGCGGTCGATCTCTTTGGCGATGTGCTCGCGCAATGTGGCGCTGGCGCTCAGTTTGAAGGCGCGATCCGTATCGTACCGCTCTCGCTCGGCAACCTCGATATTGAGCGCCGACATATCCCATTCGCCCTTGGGCTCGTCGAAGAAGAAGCCGGGCGGCGGCGTCCCGCCCTCGCCAGCCGCCCACATGACGCGATCGGGATGGGCCCGCTCATAGGCGGCGCACATGATCTCGACCGCATCGTGAAGGGCGCGGTGCGCGGCCTCCGGCATCTCGACCGGGAGGGGAAAGGTCACATTGATAACAACGATTCCGGTCATGCCTTGCTGTCTCCATCGCCTAGGTCTTGTTTCGTGACCGATAGCCCGAGAACAACAAACCCGTCCTCGACACCGAATTGCCCGCCTGCGAGGGCGTAGGTCACGCGGCGGTGAAAGTATTTGCCGGTGTGGAGTGCAAGCGCCGGGTCGTACTCCCACAGGCGGAGCGTATCCCCGACGCGGAAGTCACGGTCGTTCTTGCGAACTTCAAACGGCTTGAAGCCATCGCGCACCGCCGCGAAATACTCTGGCCAGCACTTGAGGTCATGCACCATCGGGCTTCGCGATGGCGCGGTTTCTAGAACGTCGCTCACTTGGACACCTCTGCCTTGGTTGTGACCATTTGCCTGACCGCCTCCAGCATCAAGCGAGCGTCTTTCTTGAAGATCGCGAGGGCCACCGGGGAGGCGCGGCGCATATCCACGCCCTGCATTGAGCGGAGCGCGTCGCGCTCGCGCGTGGCTTCCTCGGCTAGACGGCGCGCGATGCCTTCCACCAGCGCCCCATCTCCAGGGTCCAGGGCGGCGAGGAGAGCGGCGCAGGCAATGTCGCGCTGCAAATCCCTGGCGTAGTCCGGGGCGGCGTCGAAACTATCTGGCGTGTTCCAATCGCGCCCGACAAGCCACGTCGCGCGCGCCGCCCGTTCAACAATCTCTCTCATGGCTGCTGGTCTTTCGTCGGGCGGTTGCGCTGCGCACAGCGGCAAGGCGCAAAGCGGCATATTTCGCACCAAACTAGCGGCGGGCGCAGCGCTTCATAGGTCGCCCGCGCGCGGATCGCGGCGAGATGCCATGCCAGGGCATCGATCTCAGCGGGTGTGCATCCTCGGGTTAACTCACCGAACGTCATCGGCATTTGACCCTCCCTGACGCGCGGCCTGAGCTTTCGCGCCCATACTTTCCTGATGGGTCGGTACGCGAAACGCCGCGCGGCTTTGGTCCCACACAACGGCCTCGCCGTCCCGCGTATCTACGCCCCAGAGCGTGTCGCCCACGACACCGGTGAGCGTTACTTGCAGTTCTTCAGCCATGCGCGCCGTCCTTCGTCGGGCCGTCGCCCAGCGGTTTCCAGTGCGTAGGCTCTGCGGCCCAGCAGAAATCATCCCCGAACCAATCACCGGAAGCATCCAACCACTGGGGCTCTTCCCATCCGCCGCCAGAGTGACGCCTAACGATTGCGTGCGCGCCACCGTTCGTTTGGTCGGTGGGGTTTCCGTCATCATCGAGCGGGTGCTTGGGATACCAAGCCAAGACCTCCGCATCGTGCGGCGCCGTTTCAATTGGACGCCAAGCGATGGCGTCGTGCGCTTCGGCCACGTCCAGCGCGAGGCGCGCATAGGCGTGCCCTTCGTAATTCTTGTGCGGCAAGCCGGCGAAGCCCGCTTGCTGACTTGCCTGTTTTTCGAGGCGCACGCTCAAGGGCTCGGATGACGCCGGAGCGCGCCCGATGTAATCGAGGATCGAGGCTGGAATGACCTCGCGCAGCCGCGCAACCAAACTATTGACCATCACTCACCTGCCTTCTGGATGTCGTTGTGTTCCGGTGGGCGACACTTGGGGCAAAGGGCGTAGCCATTGTGTCGCACAAGCCAGCCACGCTCGGCGGCTACGATATGAGCGCCCGTCTCGTCACCGATGCCGCAATCATCTTCCGCATCGCATCCTCTTGCGTCGCAACACACTACAAATGTTCCGTAGATGCTCATGTTGACTGCACCTCCTTTGCAAGGCCGCGCTGGATGAGATCATCGATGCGCGCGAGAAGCGCCAAGTCGGCCTTCACGCCGGCATAGACGTGCCGATCATCGATGGTCTCAACGTCATAGGCCTCCAATGGGTGATGCTCGTAACGCCGCTTAGCAGCGCGCGGCGCGGTGCAATAGCTGCTCACCGTGATGTACAGCTCCCGCCGAATGGATTGAGCCGCTTCACGGAGCGCATCACAGGCTTCCGCTGTCCAGGCGATCATCGCCGATCCTCCGATTGGTCTTGTGATGGGCAGTTCGGCTGAACGTCTTGCGGCGAGACCTTCGCCAAGGCCGCGCGGGCGTTTTCGTAATGATGCTTGAGCACCGCGAAGTTGGTGTTTCCCATCAACTCGCGCAGGCCATACTCATAATTCGAGAGAATACCTGCGACCTCGGAGCAAAGCTTGCGCCCAGTCTCATAAAGCTCAGGCGCGGCGGCGATCAGGCGGGCGTTGGCCATCAGCTCATCGACGGAAATCGGCTCGCTGCCGCACTCCTCGTGAAGCGCGCTCTCATCGACGGCTTTGGCGACCGTAAGCGGCATCGGAGAGTTGGTCGGCTTGTGCCAGCCACCCCGCGGATCGTCCGCATAGACGTTCTTGAACGCGATGGTTCCGCTGGCGTCGTAGGACAACATATCTGATCGTCCTGCGTGCCAAGGCCCCGGTGTGAACGTACTCTCAGCCATCGCTACTCGCTCCTAAACGAACTGGATCAGGCCGTGGCCCGGCGAACCGGCAGGCCGTTCACCATCTCGCTGCGCACGTCCACGCGGTTTGAGCGCATGGCCTTGTGAAAGCCGCCCTCGACCAGGCTGATCTGCACATCGTAGCCGCGCACCAGCCAGTAGGCGCGGATCGTGTCTGCAAGTCTCTGCGCGCCGGCGCGGTCGCAGCAGTCGGGAACCTCCGGCTCTTGCGCTACGGGGAGGGGGATGGCGAAGCGGCGATCGAAACGAAACTTCTCAGCGAGCGACATTGTTTCCTGCCTCCGTTCCGGCGATGGCTTCCAACAGACTTGCGACGTAAGCGAACTGAATGGCGGCATCGGCCCAATCATCGGTCGCCAGACAGCCGCGCGCGCAGGGCAGGCGCTTGTTCAGTTTACAGTGGTGATGCTTCCACACCGCGCGCGTGGCGATCTGCGGGATGGAGCGGGGAGGGGTGTTCTCCTCGAGAGCGAGGCTGGCATTGAGAGCTTGCCGCGTGTTCATACTTCGCGCTCCAAATCTTCGCGCGCAGGCTCCGCCCCCGGCCCCGATGGAGAGCCTGCGCGCGTCCCGCCTGACTGCGTAGCGGGAGCCTGTTGGGGGTCTGTGAAAACAACCCCATTCTCGGCGCCCCAGGCCTCAATGAGCGTAATCATGTCGCTCATCTCCTCGGGACTGAACTCTGATGTGCGCGCGCCGAACGCGACAAAGCCGTTGCCATCCAGATTGGGCACAAGCTCTTGGCCGCGCAGCGAGGCGGAGAACAGATCCTTGAACTCGTCGCTCGAGCGCTTCTTGCCCGCCCATTCCTTCTGAGCGGCCACGTCATCAAGCAGGGCCCACATGCGCTTTGACTGCACGTTGGAGCGCACCGGCGGCTTGAACCAAAGCGTGTAGCCCACCGGGCAGGCGTCAAGCCACTTGCGCGCCTTGGCCCGGTCGCGGCCATTGTGGAGGGTGATCTTGGCGGGCTTCATGCCGCTTCCGCCTCCGCATAGTCGCGGCGCAGGCGCTTGATCGTATCGTCCACCTCGGCCAGAAACACCTCGACCTCGCGCTCAAGTTCAGTGATGACCTGCTGATCGCGGTACACGGTCGCGTGGAACATCCGCATGGCTTCGGGAAGGCGCGGGTCGAAAGACACGAAGTCGCAGAACTCGCGCCCGGTGCATGCCATCTGCCATTGCATCTGCAGCACATACTTTGCTGGAACGGTCGCGTTGAGCAGGGTGTCAATGTGGGTCGCGCTGTTCGGGCACTTGATCTCGACCAGGCCCTTGTCGCCAACCAGCCCATCGGGGGAGGCCCCAGACATGGCGATGCGCGGATGGTCGATGAAGGAAACCATGGTCACGGTCTGGTCGGTGCGGAACTCATAGGCCGCGCGCGCCAGCGGTTCGTTCTCGACACCCCAGCGCATGGCGTCGTTCTGGTAGGTGTCGGCCGCCACGCCCGTCAGGCGCTCGCACACGAGCTGGGCGGCGTAGTTGGCCCGGGACGCGCCCCAGCCGGTTTTGGTTTTGGCCATGAGGTCAGCCACGCGCGAGGCCGTCACCTTGCCAAGACGCATTGCATGCCATTCGGGGGTGCCTTGCTCGATCATTGCGCGGGCTCCGCCTTCTTGGCCTTGCTGGCTTTCGCCTTGGCCTTTGCCTCAAGGGCCACGCGCGCATTCTCGAATTGCGACTGCCGCAGATCGGGAAGGCTCTCGACCTTGAAGTAGGCGCAGAATTTCTCGAGGTCGGCGCCGCCCTTGGAGGCCAAGTCCTGCAGGCGCTTGAGCTGGTCAGCGGAGATCGCAGCATCCCCGCCGGCCGCCCGGCCGTCATCGTCACCCTCGCTGTCCGCCAGCCCCAGCGCCAGCTTGAGCGTGTAGCGCTGGAGATAGGTGAGGGTGGAGGCGATCGCCTGGATTGCGTTCTTGTTGCCGCTGGTGTCGGCGCCGGCCGAGAGCGTGGTTTCCTCGCAATGTCCGTCCCGGTGCGAGAGGATGCACGTCACCGTGACGCTGCCGTTCTGTTGGCTGCGGTAGCGGTAGGAGAGGCCATGGCGCGCGAGCACAGGATCAACCGCCGCCGCGAACGCGCCGAGGTCCGCGTACTTGCTGTTGTGGCCCTTGCGGTTCTTCTTGATGACAGGGATTTCCGCCTTGGCGTCAGCGACGGCGGCGTCAAAGGTCTTGCGCGCCTGGTTGCGCTCATGGCGTTCCTGCAGGTCCATGAGCTTTTCGAGCACGCTCAGGTCGGCGCCGCGGTCCAGCGCGCGGGAAAGCATCTCCATGGGGGTCGCGGGAACGTGCGCGTGCTCCACCATGGTTGCGGGCAGGGTTTCTTGGTCAGCCACGTTTCACCACCTCTCCATTCATTTTCTTGCTCAGCGTCTTGTCGAAGCCGCGGCCACGGATGCGGGAGCCTCCTGCGGCGGCGCGCTTGTCGGCTTGTGTGCGGCCCTCGGCGATGCGCTTGGCTTTGGCGATATTCGAGATATCTCCGCGCAGGCCGAACGTCTTGCGACGATGGCAGGGGATGCAGAGCAATTGGTCGGGCTTGCCGGCCTGCAGCGCATTGGGCGTACTGTGATCTGCCTCGAAAGGCCCCTCGCTGGTGCAGCCCTCGCGCGCGCACATTCCGGCTTGACGCTCAAGCAGAGCGTGGCGCTCGGAGTCGGTGAGATATTTCCGGCTCATCGCGCAAGCGCCAGAGCGAAGCTGCCCCAGAGCGCGGCGAGGGAAGCGATCATCAGGCCCCAGGAGAGGGCGCGGGTGCGGTTCATGGCTTCACCTTTCTCATCGAGGTTTCGCGGACCCATGCGGCCCAAGGCTCGATCTCCGAAGCGCGCTGATCCTTTGGCATGCCCGCGAAAAGCATGGCCGCGCATGTGCCAAGAGCGTTGACGGCTTTCTGGCTGTCGAGATGGCCCTCCGGGTCGCGGTAGATGCGTCCAAGCTCATCCATGACCGCGTTGACCGCGCGCATCTGCGTCCCAAGATTGTCGGTCATGGCTTCACCTTCCGCAGAAGCGCATCCATGTGCGCGCTGATGGGCTTGAACGGCATCAGTGGTTCGGGTTGCGGCGCGCGCCCTCGCTCTGGGGGGAGTGGGGAAAGACGCGCGCCGCTCTCCGCCGCGCGCGGGAACCCTGAAGGAGCGCGAGGAGACTGTTTCATTCGGAGTGCTCCGTGATCTTGGCGATCAGGCGTTCGGTGAGTTGCTGAACCGGCGCGGCCTTGCGGAGCTCTTGGTTTTCATCTTCGCAGAAATGCGCGACCACCAGCAGCGCAGCGGCAAATTCTGTCGTCATCTCTGGCGTCATCGGCACCCATTCTCCGAATGCCTCGTCCTCGTTGATCTTGATGCGGAACTCGACCCAGCCGCCGTCATCACCGCCGCGAAGCTCGACGGTCTGATTGCAGTTGTAGTCGTTCACCTCGAACGACATGCGCGTGTAAGCCATTAGTCTTGCTCCGGATAACGGACGCCAAGGAGGATGTGAGCCGAGAGCGTTTCCAGCTTGGAGGCGATCTCCAGGGCGGCGACGCACGCGTCGAGATCGCCCCAGCCTTTGAGCGTGGCCGCGCGGCTCGAGCAGATTTCAGCGATCAGAGAGAACTCGGTCGCGGCTGCTTCCTTGAGGGAGCGGCAGACTGAATCGGGAGAGGACGGCCGGCGCGCGCGCGCCTCATCCTTGAAGGCTTGCTGCTGGGCTTTGTCGTCTCCGCGCAGCGCGCCCAGAACCTCGGTCAAGCACCCGGCCAAGTCAGAGGCCTTGCGCGGCTTCAAGCCGAACTCGGAGCGCGGCGGGGTCACGTTCTCAGGCTCGCCCTCGCCAAACAGGCGTTCAGGCTCCGCAACAGGAAGCGACGCAAGAGGCGCGTTCTTGCGCGGGGGGAGGGTAATCACGTCACCCATGGAGAACGCCCCCTTGTTCTTTGTTCTGGGCGTTGCGCGCGATGTACGTGTTGAGGAGGAAGCAGCGCACGCAGCTTGCCACGCCCTGCCCCGGTTGCCTCAGCTTTCGGAGGCTGCTGATCAGCCGGGACACCGTGGTTTTTCGTAAGTCAGCCTCAGCCTCCAGCGCGATCCAGAAGATCGGCTCGAGCGCAACGGCGGTTTTGTGGCCATCCAGGCTGAGCGAGCGCTTCTCTAGCGCGCGCAGCATCACTCGCCGCGCGCTCATGCGTCCTCTCCCGCCTGCTCGCGGAGGTCGCGCAGAAGGTCCGCATCCAGCCACTCGCCGGCGGTTTCGTCCGCCAGCTCGGCCGCGTGTTCGATCTGCTCCTCAGAGGAGAGGGGGGCGCGGGCACGGTGGTCATAGACCTCGAGCACCCCGGCTTCGTCGGCTGCGCGGGCTACGGCGCGCGCGGCGTCACGAAAGGAAGCGATCGCGCTTTCCAGCTTGGCCAGAGCCTTAGAGGCTTCCCGGCGCTCATAGGCGTTCGGGCTGTAATCGGCGTCGCGTTCGTAGTCGGCGCGGTCGGGGGAGAGGGACAAGGCAATCGCTCCTTCCTTTGATGGAGCCAATATGCCGGTGGCAAATATGCCAGTCAATGCGAAAATGGCAAAAATGCCAAATAATTTGCGTCAACCAATTGTTAAGGAGTGGTCGATTGGATTACTCGGTGACGAAGAGGCGCGCGGGGCGATTGCGCATGCGCTGATCGCCTATCACCACGCCGATGATTCGCTGATCCTCGTTCGCAACAACAAGCGGACGGGACGCCGGGACGGTCGGATCAGTCGAATGAAAGAAGAGCATGCCGGCGCCCAGCTCAGCGCAGACGACTTCAACCATCCCGTTCTTGGTGCGCGTGACAATTACGTGGTCACCAATGCGCGCGTCGGTTGAATCTAAAGGACAAACGATAAGGTAGCTGTCAGGACCGTAGTGCTTGTTCATGGACCCATCCCGCAAGTGGAGCGCGAACAACGCCGCCCCTTCGTAGCCTGGGGGAGGGGCCACTTTTATGGGTTCTGCGACGGGTTTGGTCTGGGCGCCCATTGATGCCGCCCCCTCTCTCCACACGCCGATCTCAGCGTAACCTACCAATGGAACATTGGTTACTGCTACCTTGTCTAGTTGTACTGTCGAATTATCCACAGCCTCAGCACCGCGCCCCTCAATCAGCCATTCGACTGTCGTCCCGAGCACAAGGGCTAGGCGGCGAGCGTTCGTTTCGGTCATGCTGCGTTTGCGGCCCTTGAGTAGGTCGCGCAGGAATGTGGGAGCGCGCCCAATCCGTTTGGACGCCTCCGCCGCCGTGAGGTTCATGGCCTCCAGGCGCTGCCTAACTCGTTCCCCTAGACTCATTGGGCGCCACACTACCACTGTGTGTCCTAACGGTCGGGCGGCATGTTTGCCTTGACGCCGCTGGCAAATATGCCATTTTAGGCGGCATGGAAGAAAGCGTTGCCGATCTTGTCGCGCGGGCGCGCGCCTATGCCAAGGACGCTGGCCTCTCAGAGCAGACAGTCTCCGCAAAGCTGTTCGGCTCAGGCCATGCGCTGGATCAAATTTCGGCGGGAAAACGATCACTTACCTTTCGGGTGTTCAACCGGGCCAGCGCCGAATTGCGCGTCATGGAGCGCAAGCTTGATGAGGCCAAGAAGGACAGGCGCGACGACAAGGCCAATAAGGTCGAGGTCGCGTAATGGTGCGCGGCAACAACAGGGTAGGCCGGCTGATCCAGGCCACGATCAAGGTCGACCGGCGCGGATGCTGGATTTGGCAGGGCGGCAAGTTTGGCTCCGGGTACGGCTGCCTCGTCATGGGCGGGAAGCAGTACGGGGCGCACCGCGCTTCCTACGAGGCTTTCGTTGGCCCGATCCCCGCCGGGATGCTCGTTTGCCACACCTGCGACGTTCCGGCGTGCGTGAACCCTAGCCACCTGTTCGCGGGCACTTACCGCGACAACGCGCAGGACATGATCCGCAAGGGGCGCCAGCGTCGCGGGCGGATTGGGCCGCTTTGGGTTGACCCGACTAGTTGCTCCTTCGTCAAGCTAACGTGGAACGATGTGCATGAAATCCGCGCATCGTCAGAGTCTCACCGCGCGCTTGCTGCGCGATTTCAGGTTCACATTAAAACCATTCGTCGCGTTCGCGCCGGTCGCACTTGGAAGCCACGAAACGCGAATAGCCCCCATTCCGATTTAGGGGAGGGGCGCGCGTGAAGCCCGAACTCATCCGCGCGGCTGAGATGGTGCGCAAAGGCGCTTCCTACGGTGAAGCCGCCAAGGCGCTTGGGCTCACGCGCAGCCAAGTGGCCGGGGCTTGCACGCGCGCTGGCGTGCGGACGGGGCGGCCGAACGGGCGCGTCGGCAACGGCGCCGCCGTAGTCGCTCTGTACCTGGAGGGTGTGCCTGTCGCTGAGATCGCGCGGCGTTGCGGGCTTTCTAGCTGCACCGGCATTTGGCGCTACCTGCAGCGCGCTGGCGTCAAGTCGAACCGATACAAGCGCCGCTCAAGCGTGGAGATCTCCCCATGATCCTCCTCGCCATAGCCACTGTCTCTCTGCTGCTGGGCGGGATCGTGTTCCTCGCTCTGTATCGGGTGCTGAGATGAGCGCGCGCGTCATCACCGTCATAGACGCGCCGGAGAAGAGCGCAGCGGCCGAGCTCATCGCCGCGCTCACCCACGCGCTCGACACCCACCTCATCAACATTTTCATCTGCGCCGCCTTGCTCCTGGCTCTGGTCGCGCACCGCCAATGGAGCCGCTGAATGGAACTGGGCCTGGCTATCGCCATGGGTGTTGCGCTGCTGGTCGCCGGCATCTCCGGCGGGCTCGCCTACGGCTATCGAAACGCGCGCGACACCGCCAACGAGCAAGTCCGCTACCTGCGAGAGCAAATCGCAAAGCTCATGCCGTCTCCAGGCCCAGGCGGGCCGGTGATGCAGAAGGGCAGCATCCACCTGCGGGAGATGTCGTGAGGAAAAAGAACATCCCCTGGGACAGTGTTCTCGAAAACGCTTTGCGCGACGGGCTCTACGCCGCTGAGGTCGCGCGCCTTGTGGGTGTGGCGCCATCAACCGTGCATGACGCCTGCGAGCGCCGAGGGATCACCCTCGCCAAAAGCATAAGGGGCAGGGGCGCAAAACTCAACGCCGTGATGCTTGAGCGATTCCGCGCCGCGGCTATCGCCGGCACGCGCGCCAACGCCTTCTGCCTGCAGAACGACATTTCCTACGGCTCTCTCAAGCGGCTCGAGCGCATGCACGGATTCAAGCTGCGCCGCGACCGCGCCCAAACCGTGGAGCGCTCAGCATGAGTTGGACACCCGAACGCATCGCCAAGCTCAGACAGATGTGGGAGGCCGGCTATTCGGACCTGCAGATCGCCAAGGCGCTCGGCGGATTCCGTCATTGCAAGGATGGCGGGCGCAACGCTGTCGCCGGCAAAGCCCACCGCCTGGGCC
Source organism: uncultured Alphaproteobacteria bacterium (assembly GCA_937967725.1). GTDB lineage: Bacteria > Pseudomonadota > Alphaproteobacteria > Caulobacterales > Aquidulcibacteraceae > Vitreimonas. The sequence goes on from CALBSY010000298.1 coordinate 11,062, forward strand.
TGCCAAGCAAGCTCGATCCCTCCAAGCCCCACCGCTGGACCTTCAGCAGCGACAAGCGCCGCCAGAACGCCGCGCGCACGCGCGCGCCCTGGAAACCAGGCGACCCCAAACCCGATGGAGCGCAGGCATGAGCATTTTCGCGGACTTCTCTCAGCCAGCCATCATGCAAACCACCCTGCATGAAGCCGAGCGCTTAGCCTTTGAGGACGCAAAGGACATGGTTCTCGCGCGCGCTGAGCTGGCAACCGTCGATCACCGGGGCAAGCGCCTCTCGGAGAGAAAATGGCGCGACCACATGAACTTCATCGGGAGCCTGTGAGATGACCTACGCCGACTATTCCCGCACCGACGATGAACTCGCCGTCCTGATGCACGCCGAGACCGAGGCGCACATCAAGCGCCTGCGCATCACCACCGGAAAGTCACGCAAGGCCGTGCTCGAGCACCTGGTCTGCTTCGCGGAGAACGACGAAGAGGCCCCGGCCTTCACGACCGCCCCAGGAAAGCCGCGCAAGCCCCGCCAGCGCCGCGCCCAGCAAGAGGTGAGGGCATGAAAGCCTGCGGCTCCTGCGTCCATCTCAGACGCCTCACAGACCCCATAGAGGCCAGAGCAACCCTGCTCGTAGGGATCTGCGCGCTCAATGTCCGATCCTATTCCCGCGCTCCTGTGGTCGCGGAGGATTCAGGGATCATGTGCCGCGATTTCGAGTGCGCCTCAGAAGCGCGTGCGGAAGCGGTGTTCCGGCAATTCGCTGAGGAGGAGGCCTTGTGAAACGGAAAGCGGCGCGGGTGTCCCTCCCGCGCCGCTCGCGAATGACTCGCGCCGATAATCTCCCGACCCTCGAAGCCCAGGAGACCCGCTCAATATGAAGCGATTTCACGTTAAACACAAGTGCCGCCCCCAAGATGTTGTGCATGGGGGCGCCTGTTGACCAAATCCCTGCCACATAATTTGGAAGCGGAACAAGCACTGCTTGGGTCGCTGTTGTTCGACAACCGATTGCTCGAGCACGTCGGAGACCTGCGCGCCGAGCATTTTTTCGACCCTGTGCATGGTCGCATCTTCGCGGCGATCTCCGATGGCGTAGCGCAGGGCAGGCTTGTTGACGGGATAGCCCTCAAAGAGTGGGCGCAGCGCGACCCCGGCGTCGTCCAGGTCGGCGGGGCGCGATACCTGATGATGCTGATGTCCTCCGCTGCGGCGATTACCCCGCAAACGCAGGCCTACGCCGACATGATCCGCAGCCTGTCGCTCCGGCGCGCGATTGTCGGCGCTTGCCGCGACGCGGCGGCGCTGGCGATGGACCCGCCTGAGGACATGGACGCCGAGACCCTTCTGATAGAGGCCCAGCGCTCCCTGAGCGGGCTTGGAGACGATGGCGGAGACGGGGAGGGGGCATGGCGCTCCGCCGCTGAGATAGCCCTGGCGGCCGTTGAGCGCGCCTACGCAGGCCAAGCCAAGGGGATCACCACCGGCCTGCCGAGCCTTGATGATTGCACGGGCGGGGGGCGGCCGGGCACGCTCTGGGTGATCGGCGGCGCTACGTCGATGGGCAAGTCCGTTGGCGGCCAGCAGCTCGCCGTGAACGTCGCTCGCAAAGGCTATGGCGTGGCCTACATCCACCTTGAGATGGATCACGATGAGGTCGGGCTCCGGCTCGCCGCTGGCGTCGCCTACGAATACAAGCGCCGCAATGAGTGGGGCGCGCGCGCTAACCCCCATTATCTCGCGGCTGCGAACCAAGCCCTGAAAGATGACCAATGGGTGCGCCTGCGGGACGCCGCCAAAAACGTCATGCCGAACCTCAAAATCTATGTGGACGATCGCCCAGGCCGCACTGTGACGCAGATCGAATCCGCGGTGATGCGTCTTTTTCAGAAAATGCGCCGGGACGGGGTGACGCCCGGCCTCATCGTCGTTGACCACGAAGGCCTCATCGCCCCGGAGGGCAAGCACCCCTCCGAGCTGGAGGCCGCGCGCGCCCGCGCCAACCGCCTGAAAGACATGGCAAAGCGCCTAGGCGTTTGGACTGTGGCCCTCTCCCAGATCACCAAAGAGGGGAGCCGGGCGGACGGCGAGGAACGCCTGCCTCAGTCCACCGACCTCAACTACGGAAGCGCGCTCTCACAAGCCGCCCACGTCGTCATCCTCATCCATCGGAAGGCCTACTACGCAGAACGAAAGCCGCATTCCGCCAGAACGGAGGAAGATATCAGGATGACTAAATCCCTCGAGACCACGCTCGTCGTGGATAAAGCCCGCGGCGGACGCAGAGCCCACGTCGCCGCCCAAATGGACGTCGCCTCGGCCGTCCTCATTGAATCGGATGAGGCGCCATGAGCAGTCTTGTGCATATTATCCCCCGCACGGAGCGCCCCGACTGGGCCGGCCCCGCATGGCCAGATTTCAGCGACGCCGACAAAACGCTGCTGAACGTCATCTTCGACCTCCGCCTTAAGCGGTTAGACCATGCGGTGTTCGGCCGCCTGCTTGAGGCTTATGGTTTCGGACAGTTTGTGCTGGATCGGAAAGAGGCTGAGCGTGTCGCGGCCATGTTGGCGGATTGGGGGCGAAACGCCACGCTGAACAAGGTTGCGCTCTCAATCAAGCGGTTGGCGCGCTTTGGGCATATCAGCTCTGTCACCGAAGAGGTGTTCCGCCTAGGTATCGAACGCAAGGCCATAGCCAGAAAGCTCCGGCAGGAAGTTATGGAGCGCGACCAGTCAACCTGTCGGCTCTGCGGCGCAACAAGCAACCTGCAGATCGACCACATTCTTGCCCGCACAAAAGGCGGGGAGAACACAGCCGATAATCTGCAAGTCCTTTGTGTGACGTGCAACGTCAGAAAGGGCAATGCATGAGCCTCTTCGCCACCATCAAGGCCTATGCGGCCAGCATTGATCCCGTCGCCAAGCTGGCGCTCATCGAGATTGCGGACTGGGCGGACGACGCCGGCCGGGCGCCCGTTGTCATCAGCCAAATCGCCACGTTCGCGGGGTGCTCAGACATCGAAGCCGAGAAGGCGGTCGATCGCCTGATCCGCGCCGGCCTCATTGAGCCTCAGCCGCTCGACGGGCGGGGCCGGCGCTTCGTCACCTTCACGGGGGGCGAAGATGGCAATTAAGGCCCTGGAGTGGGCGTGGGAGCAGGACATCCCTCGCTCTGAGCGTGACGTGCTCATGGTGCTCGCCAACGCGATCAACAAAGACGACGAGTTCGCCTACCCCTCACAAGAGGTCATCGCGCGCAAAGTGCGGATGAGCGAGCGCCATGTGCGCCGTCTTATCCAGGCGCTCGAGGGGCGCGGCTTGGTTCGGACCATGCCTGGTCATGGCAAGGGTAGGGGCCGGGCGCCGACCCGCTACTTCCTCGCCTGCGACCACCGGACCGGGGAGGAGCGCAACCTCACAACCGGACATGAGGGTCCGCCTGTGGGCTCACAACCGGACCTCACAGGCATGCCGTCATGTCCGCCTGTGACGTCACAACCGGACAAGGGGTGTCCGGTACATATAAAGGAACCGGAAGTAGCTAGAGCTAAACCTGAAAAGAAAGAGCCTAAGACAATTAAGGCCCCTAGGCCGTCCGCGAAGATCGGCCCCGATGGGTTGCCCATGGACGGCCGTGTCGCGTTCGAGGAATGGGTCGCAGCGGCCAAGCGATCTGGCTGGAAGGTTCCGCGGGGAACGGCCGCCGCTCAAAGCGATCAGCGCAAGACCGTCATCCGCGCGCGGCTGCGCGAGTTCGGCATGACCGGATGGCGCGAGCAAATCGCGCTGGCGGAATCGCAGCCGTTCCTTGGCGGCGACAACAGCGATGGCTGGAGCATGGGCCTGGACTGGTTTCTGAAGCGCGCAAACTGGCAGAAGGTCGGGGAGCAATGCTACCTGCGCAATGGCCGCAAGAAGCCCGCCTTGCCGGAGTCTGTGACGCCTGAGGAATGGCGCCGCCGCCTCGCGAACTACGAGCACGACGGCTCGTGGAGTTCGAGCTACGGGCCACGTCCTGGGCAAGAGGGCTATGCCGGCCCGCCGCTGCGGCGTTCATCCAATGAGCACGGGAGCGTGGCGGCATGAGCGGCGACGGGCTCGGGATGGATCGCGAAGCGTTCGAGGAGCGCATGCGGCTGTGGACCCCGCTCAAGGCCGCGCTGATGGCTAAGCTTGGGGCGTTGGGGGCCGCGCGCTGGCTTGAGTACGCAGCGCGCCAGATACGGCGCGAGCATAACCTACCGGCTGAGGAGAGACGCCCATGAGCGACTGGAACCCCGAATACCTTGAGTTCGCGCGCAGGCTCTACACGATCCACGGCCTGAGCGCGGGGCAGATTTCGCAAAAGCTGGCGGAGCTGGGCTTCAACGTATCTCGCTCGGCTGTGATCGGGAAGCTCACGCGCGCCGGCGTCATGGGCAATGTGGACGCGCACACAAAGCGCGAGCGCTGGCGTCAGACCACCGCGCACGCCAATCACCGGAGGCCCGCGACGAAGAAAGCGATCGCCCAACGCTCCGGGCCTCTGCTGGTGGCCGCGCCGGTCAAAACCGGAGCCCCAAAGCGCGGGCCTAACTCGATCCGGTTTCTGGACCGCTCCCACTACCAGTGCGCCATGTTCTGCGAAGGGGAGGAGGGAAGCGAGGGATATGTCTGCGGCGAGCCTGCGGTCAAAAGCTCATGGTGCGCGCGCTGCCTCCGCATCGTCGCTGATCCGGTGCAGAAGCGGGTGGCTTGAGCACTTGGCTGAATCTCCCGTTAACCGGTTCGCTTAAACTCTCGCGCCTATGCAAGCCCTCGCTGAAAACCCGCGCGCCGTGATCGGCCACAACCAGGCGGACGATTTCGATTTCATCTCCGCGCGCATGATCGAGCGCGGCGCGCGCATCATCCAATGGGTGTGGCCTCAGCTTGACGATGTGCTGGCCAAGCGCAAGGGCGGGATCACGCTGGGCGCGCGCCATGTGCTGTTCTACTGCCTGCGCGATGTGGTTCCCCAGGCGGTGCTGGCCGACTTCGCCGGGCTCAACCGCAAGACTGCGGGGGAGGGCGCGCAACGCCCGGCCGCTTGGGCCGAAGAGGACGAATGGTTCGCGGAGCACTTGGAGCGCGTGCGCCAGCTCGTGGTGGGCTACGCCCATTTGGATGAGCAAGCCTTTGCCGAGCGCCTGGTTGAGCTCGTGGACACAGATCCATACCGGCGACGGCTCGAGCAGCAGCGCAAGGACCACGAGATGGCGGCACAGGAGGCAGAGCGCGCCGCCGCGGAATTGGAGGAGCGCAAAAGGATACGGGGGCTGGCCTCGCTCAAGCGCTCGCTCAAAGGCAACCCGCGCGCGGACGCCATCATGGCCGAGCAGTATGGAGCCAGGCACATCGCCAAGACGCTCTCACGGGAGGCGCTGGGCGTGCTCGCCACCATCCACGCCAAGGAAGCAAAGCACCTCCGCCAGCCCACCAGCGCCTATTGCGAGATGGGTTTGCGCGAGTGCCTGAGGCTCGGGATCGCGCGCAACGCTGAGCCGCACCTGTCCAAATCCACCGATCCGATCATAGGCCCAACCCAGTTCGGAGCCCGCGTTTACGCCGAAGCGTTGGGGCTTGAGCTTGTCGTGAAGCCCAAGCGAAACGCCGCTTCCTGAACCCCTCAGCCAACCCCCGTTCTGGTATTATTCTATGGTCAGAGCCGACATCGCCCGACGTTGACGCGCTCGCACACAAAGTTGGTATTTGGAACGGAGTGGCCAGGAATGTTCGGGCGGTTGCGGACTGATTGGGTGCGGGGTGTGTGATGGAGGTAACTCTTCCCCTCGACCTCCTCATAGAGGGCGCGGTCCTGGTCGCAGCGCTCGCCGGCATCTGGGCAATGGTCAAGTCAGAACTGAGAGACCTTCGCCGCCAAGTGGACGCGCACGGCCCAGATGTCAGAAAGATCATCCCCCTCGAAACCCGCATAGAGCAATTCGAGAAGCGCATAGACGACGCAGTGGCAGGCCTCCGCGCTGACATGAAGGGCGTCGCCGCAGGCCTCCAGGAACTCGCCGTGGCTGTCGCGAGAAAAACCCAATGACCGCCCCACGCTATTACCCCCGCTACCACTCCAAAGCCCAAAACTTCCAAGGCGACCTCTATGTCGTGATCGACTCCCGCATCAACGAAGAGGTCTCTTCCCCTAAGCCCTATCACGACGCGAACAATGAAGCCGGCCAGAGAAACGAGGGCACATTCGGCGCACTCTCCATGGCTGACTGGGTTCCGGGGATGAACTTGCCCGCGCCATGAACCCCGCGCATTTGATTTCACGCCTGATAATTCAAACGTCATGGCTGAAATCAAACAGTCCAAGCGCGGCGGCGCTCGCAACGGGGCAGGGCGTAAGCCCAAGGCCTCCAGCGACGAGCCAGCCAAGATGGGCCGCCCCAGCCATTTCACCCAGGACATTGCCGATCGCATCTGCCTCATGCTGGCGGAGGGTAAGACCCTCACTAAGATATGCGACATGGCGGACATGCCCGACCGCTCCACTGAATGGAGATGGAGGCAGGCGCGCGAGGACTATCGCAACGCTGTCGCACGCGCGAGAGAGGAAAGGGCGCACGCCTGGGCCGAAGAGGTGGTGGACATCACCGATGATTGCCCGGTCGATACGGCTTCTGTGGCCAAGGCCAGGCTCCGGGTGGACGCGCGGCTCAAGATCATGGCCAAGCACGCGCCCAGCCTCTACGGCGACAAAGCGTCAGTGGAGGTGACCGGCAAGGATGGCGGCCCGGTAGTGACAGAGGTTCGGCGTGTCATCGTTGACCCTGCAAACGCCTAGGGTCTTTGCGCCGCTGCTTGAGCCGTCTCGGTACAAGGGCGCGCATGGAGGCCGGGGCTCGGGCAAGTCCCATTTTTTTGCCGAACTCATGCTTGAGCGCGCGCTGATGAAGCCGGGGTTTCGCGGGGTGTGTATCCGCGAAGTGCAAAAGACCCTGGCCCAATCCAACAAGAAGCTGCTCGAGGACAAGATCGCAGAGCACGGGCTGGCGCGCGAGGGCTTCAAGCCCTGGAACGACTGCATCGAGACCCCGGGCGATGGGATCATCCTGTTTCAGGGGATGCAGAACCACACCGCGGAGTCGATCAAGTCGCTGGAAGGGATCGACGTGGCCGACATCGAGGAGGCCCAGACCCTCAGCGATCACAGCCTCACGCTGCTGCGCCCGACCATTCGCGCGCCGGGCTCGGAGATATGGGGGCGCTGGAACCCGCGCCGCAAGAAAGACCCCATCGATGTGTTCCTGCGCCAGAACCGGCCCGGCAACGCCATCGTGGTGCAAGCCAATTGGCGCGACAACCCGTGGTTCCCGCCAGAGCTGAACGAAGAACGTCTGCTGGATCTGGAGAAGTACCCCGATCGCTACGAGCACGTCTGGGAGGGCGGCTACGTCACCGTGTTCGAGGGGGCCTATTACGCCAAGTGGATCGCCAAGGCCAAATCCGAGGGGCGCATCACCGAGATTTCGCGCGACAGCCTGGCGGAGGTGCGCGCCTATTTCGACCTCGGCGGCTCCGGGGCTGTGGCGGACGCAACCGCTATCTGGATCGTGCAATTCGTCGGCATGAAGATCCTGATCCTCGACTACATCGAGGGGGTGGGCCAGGTGCTCGGCTATTACGCCGGACAATTGCGGGCGCGCGGCTGGCAGGATGCGCTGTGCGTTCTGCCTCACGACGCCAGCCAGGTTCACGCCGACAATCCCACCGGGGTCAATTACGCCGCGCAGATGAAGGCGGCCGGGTTTCGCACCCGCACCGTTCCCAATGCGGGGAAGGGGGCCGCCATGCTGCGCATCGAGGCCGGCCGGCGCTGGTTCGACCGCATGTATTTCAACACCACCAAGGGCGCCGATGGGGTGGACGCAACCGAGGCGGGCCGTGAAGCGCTCGGCGCCTATCACGAGAAGCGCTCGACCGATGATCGGGACGTAGGTCTTGGCCCCAACCATGACTGGTCATCGCACGGGGCCGATGCGTTCGGCCTGATGGCGCTCGATTACCGGGAGCCGAGCGATCACATTCGCAATGGCAGGCCCAGCCATTATCGCACCGGCGGGGCGATCTTGGGCTGAACCCCGCGCAAGTCCTTGGCGGGATTATCCTGACCCCATGTCACTGTCCGGTCTGTTTGCGCTCTCGAAAACCAAGAAGCCCAAGGCGCCGGCGCAATCGCCGCCGCCTCCGCCCCCGCCCACGATCGATGAGGCGGCGATGAATGAGGAAGCGTCACGCAAATATCGCCGCCGCCGCGGCATCCGCGCCAACATCACCGGCGCGGGCGGGGAAACCGCCTCCGTCGCCTCCAAGCAACTCCTGGGGTAAGCCCTTGGCCTATGACGCCAATTCGGTAGAGGGCCGCGAACGCGCCGAGACCCTGATGCGCCGGCACGCCGAGATGGAGAGCGAGCGCGCCAATTGGGATATTCTGTGGGAGCGGATAGCCGAGATCGTATTCCCGCGCGCCTCGGAAGCCTTCATCACCAAGCCCCAATACCAGGGCGAGCTGAAAGGGGAGAAGGTTTTCGACAACACCCCGACCCTGGCGCTGGATAAGTTCGCCAGCGCAACGGGATCGATGCTCACCCCAGACACCGGCCAATGGCATGGCCTGCGCGCTACGGATGAGGATCTGCAGGACGACGAAGAGGTCAAGGAATATCTGGAACTGGCCGCGCGCATGCTGTTTGACGCGCGCTACGCTCCGCACACCAATTTCTCATCCCAGGCGCACGAGTGCTGGCTTTCCAACGGAGCCTTCGGCACCTGCGCCATGTTTGTGGATGAGGCGCTGGGGCGCAATCTGCGCTATCGCTCCATGCACCTCTCCCAAATCTACATCGGGGAAAACCACCAGGGCCAGATCGATCGCGTCCACCGCGGCAAGTTCCGGCTCAAGGCCTACCAGGTCGCCCAGCACGCCAACGACCCCAACCCCAGCCGTCGCTGGGCCATTCCGCCTTGCGTGCAAAAGGCGCTCGACTCCAACCGGCCCAACGATGAGTTCGAGTTCCTGCATTGCGTCTATCCGAACCTGGCGGTGGACGATCGCTTTGCCGACTTTCGCGGCATGGCCTACACCAGCGTTTACATTTCCTGCACCGACAAGATGATCGTGCATGAGGGCGGCTATCGCACCATGCCGTATGCTGTGGGCCGCTACACCACCGGCCCTGGCGAGACCTATGGCCGCTCTCCCGCAATGACGGTGTTCCGCGACATCCTCATGCTGCAGGAGATGAACAAGAGCGTCATCCGCCAGGCGCAACTGAGCCTCGAGCCGCCGCTGCTGCTGTCGGATGAAACCGCTCTTGCGCCCTGGCAGATGGACCCCAAGGCGCTCAATTACGGCTACCTCACCGAGGATGGGACGCCGCTGGTGCAAGCGCTCCGGCCCGAGGGCGATCTTGGGGTCGGGCTCGAAATGATCCAAGACCGCCGCCAAGCGGTCAATGACGCCTTCTTGGTGACGCTGTTCCAAATCCTGGTGGACCGGCCAAATATCACCGCCACCGAAGCGCTGCTCCGCGCCCAGGAGAAGGGCCAGCTTCTTGGCCCCACGCTGGGCCGGCAGCAAAGCGAGTTCCTGAGCACGGTGATTGAGCGCGAGCTCGACATCCTCTCCGCCGCTGGCGTGCTCCCGCCCATGCCCGATGTGCTGATGGAGCGGGGCGGGGCGGTGGCTATCGAGTTCCGCTCGCCGCTCAACAAGCTTCAGCGCGCCGATGATGCGGTCGGCATCCTGCGCGGCATCGAGGCCCTGGCCCCGATCGCGGCGGTGGATCCCACCATCTACAAGCGCATCGACCTCTCGAAAGCCTCCCGCATCGTGTTCGAGGCCAGCGGCGCTCCGGCCGATGTGCTCCGCACCGATGATGAGATCGCGGAGATGGAGGCCCAGGAACAGCAGCAGGTTGACCTGGACAATCTGGCCAGGCTGGCCCCGGCCGGCGCGCGCGCGGCCAAGGACATTGCCCAGGCTGAGGCGACGGCGGCCAATATTCCGCAACCGATTCCGCAGGTGCAGCCCGCGTGAAGTTTGTAATTCTCGTTCTGTTTGTAATCGCCGCTTTGGCCTTCGTTTCCCGTGAAGCGTGGCGGCGTCTCAGCCCGCCCCGCAAGCGCGCCTTCATGGGCGCTGTGAGCCGTTCGGCGGCGCTGGTGCGCAACCAGGCCATCGCCATGCGCCAGCGCCTCATGCGCAAGCAGAGCGCGTTCAGGGCGCTGTTCCTCGGTGATGACGGCGATCTCTCCCCGCAGGGCCAGATCGCGCTCTCCCACCTCTCGCGCTTTTGTTACGCCTTCGCCACAACCGCGCATGGCAAGGCAGACCGCGACGAGCTGATGAGACGGGAAGGGCGCCGGCAAGTCTGGATCGAGGTGATGCGCTTGCTTTCGCTTGATCCGGTGGATGCGCTCAACGCGGCCAAGCTGGATGAGCCTGTGCTGGGCTGAACCCCGCCCGCGCGAATAACCCCCGACACTGAGGCTTCCTCCAACCAGTGAAGGAAGCTTTTTGCATGTCAACTGAACCCGCGTCCCCGGCGCAAGCCGGCCAAGGCGCTGAAGGACAAGTCTCTCCTCCGGCGCAACCAAACCCGGAAGCCTCCGCAACCCCGCCCGAGCCGCCGCCGGAGCCGTTCTACAAATCGCTCAAGGACGAAACCTTGCGCGGCTACGCCGAACTCAAGGGCTACAAGCAGACCGATGGCGTGGCCTTCTCCGAGGCGCTGCTCAAATCCTACCAGAACCTCGAAAAGCTGCGCGGCGTTCCCGCCGAGCGGCTGCTGACGCTGCCTGAGAACTTGGAAGATGCCGAGGCCATGGGCCCGATCCGCGAGCGGCTGGGCTTTGCTCCCCCGAAAGAGGCCAAGGAATACGGCTTCGCAACGGTCGAAGGGGTGGACCCCAACCGCGCCACAGTGCTCGAGGGCCTGGCGCACAAGCACGGCGTTCCCGCCAAGATGGCGCAAGGCTTCTTCCAAGAGCTGGCGCAGCTTGAGAAAGCCGAGATCACCGCGCAGGAGACCAAGTACGCCGAGGAACTGGCGGCTGAAAAGTCCAGCCTCAAGAGCGATCTGGGCGACAAGTGGGATGCGTTCCTGGAGACCGCCCGGCGCGCGCAGCGCCGGTTCGGGCTCGATGACGAAGGCATCGCCGCGCTCGAGGACTCGCTCGGCTATGCCAAGGCCATGCGCTACTTCGCCCAGGTGGGCGAGGCCATGGGCGAAGCCCCCGTCATCGGCGCGGAGAAAAAGGACTCGGCCTTCATGGGCCCCGAGGCCGCCAAGGTCCGCATCGCGGAACTCAAATCCAACCAGGAATGGGTGGGCCGCTACCTGGCCGGCGACAAGGCTGCTCAGGCTGAAATGCGCCGCCTGCAGGAAATCGCACACCCCGGAGTTAAAACGTCATGATCCAAGGTCTTTCCAAGCGGGCGCTGCTGCGCCTTGAACTCATCCGCATCGTGGATTCCGATGGCCGCGTGGTCTCGGCCAACCTCCAGCGCGTGTACGAATACGAGAAAGCGTTTGAGGCCCTGCTCGAGGACGAGCCGCAGGCCGAGGCTTCAGCCCCGACGCCGGCCAAGGTCGCCGCCAAGAAGGGCTGAACCCCGCACGCTTAAAACCGCGCTTCATAATGCTCATCACTGGGACAACCGCATGCGGCCCCGGTGATGAGCGTGAATCGCTCGGCTGCGCCCGCCTCAGGGCGTAGGGGCCCCAACGGACAACCCCGCTCCAAACCCAAGGATCAACAACCCTCTGAGCGGGGATACGCACAATGTCGGCCAATTTGCCTTCCCATTTCGTGGAGACCTACGCCACGAACATGCAGCTTTTGCTGCAGCAAAAAGACTGCCGCTTCCTGCCCTACGTGATGACCGGAACCCATGTCGGGACCGGCGCCGCGGCGGTGGATCAAGTCGGCACGATCGAAACCCAGGACGTGACCAGCCGCTATCCGGACATCACCCAACAGGATGTGCCGGTTGATCGCCGCTGGGTCTATCCGCAAGCCAAGTACACCTCGTTCCTGATCGACAAGTTCGAGGAACTGCAAACCCTCATCGACCCCAAGGCGAGCTACACCGAGACCGCCGCCAACGCCATGCGCCGCAAGAAAGATGACGTCATCATCGACGCCTTCTTCGCCGCGGCCGCGACCGGCACGCGCGGGGGCACCTCCACCTCGTTCCCTTCGGCCCAGCAGGTCGGTGTGGACGTGGGCGGCACGGCCTCTGGCCTCAACGTGGAAAAGCTGCTGGCGGGCCAGGAAATCCTGCGCGCCGGCCATGTTGATCCCGATGAGCCGGTGTTCTGCGCCCTGGCGGCCAAGCAGATCCGCGATCTGATGAAGGAAGTCCAGGTCACATCGTCTGACTTCAACAACGTCAAGCCGTTGGCTGAAGGCAAGATCGTGTCGTTCCTGGGCATCACCTTCATTCCCACCCAGCGCCTCGACGTGGACGGCTCCAGCCGCCGGCGTCTGCCGATGTGGGTGAAGTCCGGCATGCACTTCGGCGTGTGGCAGGACGTCTCCACCGACATCAGTCAGCGCCGCGATAAGGTCGGCCACCCCTGGCAGGTCTATCACGACATGATGATCGGCGCGACCCGGCTCGAAGAGGGCAAGGTCGTTGAGATCAAGTGCGCTGAGTGATCGACAGAGATTTGAGGAGATAAGACTATGGCTGTAGCCAACACCAAATCCACCTCGGTCACGAACGCGGACAACACCGGCACGGCGTCTCACGCCTTCTCGGCCGCGCTTCGCACCGGGTACGAGCCTCGCACCGCCATGGAAACGGCGGCGGTGCTTGCGGCTGACGACGACACCAGCGTCTATCGCTTCTTCCGGGTTCGCTCGGACGCGATCATCACCTCAATCGAGGTGTATAACGACGCCATCACCTCCGGCACCGATTACGATTTCGGGGTCTATCAGACGGCCGGCAATGGCGGCGCGGTCGTGGACGCCGATCTCTTCGCTGATGGGGTGGATATGTCGTCCGCGCGCGTCACGCCCTTGCAGGTGCGTTTCAACGACACCGCCACGGCCAAGATCGAAGAGTTCACCAAGCCGCTCTGGCAGCTTCTGGGGCTCTCCGCCGATCCCAAGCGTGATTACGACCTCTGCTGGACCGCCAACACGGTGGGCTCGGCGGCCGGCGACATCACGACCAAGATCGAGATGTATCTGCCCGGCGCGTAATGCAGGGAGGGGCGGGGCCTAAAGCTCCGCCCCAACCGCTTGGAGAAGTGTGCAATGACGGATCGTTTTTACAGCGTCGTGCTGGGCGAGAGCGCCCCGCAAGAGGTGACGGAAGGCAGTTCCACCTCGAGCGAGGCGATCGAGCTGCGCGTTGAGTTCGACGCCAGCGGCATGAACAAAGCAGCGGTGGTGCTCGGGCTGGAGGCGATCAAAGCCTACATCCTGCGCGACGCCTGGCCGCCGAACACTTAAGGGGCTTAAAGGCAATGAGCACGCTCGAACGAGTTTACCGCGACCAGGGCGGGTGCAATTACGTCGATCTGTCTGGGTCGATCGCCACCGGCGGGACGGCGCAGACCTTGGTTGCGGCCAATGCAGGGCGCGATCACGTTTTCATCGGCAACCCGAACAGCTCGGGCTCGCTTTGGGTGAATGACCTTGGCGGAACCGCCGCGGCGAACGGGGCCGGCTCGACCGAAATCCCGCCCGGGGATGTGGTCAAGACCCGCGCCCGCAACGCCATTTCCATTATTCACGCCGACACCGGCGCGAAGTTCACGGCAGGGGAGGCCTGATATGGAGCCGCGTTCCTTTCCCGGCTTGTCCCTGGCTGACCTCAACGTCACCGCCACTGCGGACGAGCTCAATCTCAACGACAACCTGGTTGCTTCGGTTTCCTGGTCTGTCGCGGCCGGCGCTTCCAATGTGTGCGTGCTGACCGGCACGCTCAAGGATGCGGCGGGATCAACCATAGCCGCGTCGCGTCCGCTGCTGGTTTATATCTCGGAAGCCGCGACCGGGATCGGCATCACCGCCGACACCTATTCGACCGGGGCCTCGATCACCACGGGGACGGCGCTTGTCACGCTGACCGCGAACAAGGCCTGGCTCATCAACACCCACACCGATGGGACGTTCGCCATCTCCATCACCGATTCGGCCAAGCCCGCCGATCAATATGCGGTGGCGGTCGATCCGCAATGGCAGTTGAGCGTGTCGGCGGCGTCCGCCGCTCTGTGGGGCGCCTGATGCGTAGCCAATACAGCCACGTCTATTACGAGACCGTCGCCGCTTCCCAGACCGCGCAAGCGCTGGGGGCGGCCGGGGCCAAGGGCGACTACCTCGCCCAGATCGTCATCATCCCGGCGACGACTTCCCCTGGCGCGGTGTCGATCCTTGACGACGCCACCTCGATTTCGGTGTTCGCCGGCGGCGCGTCCAGCGTCACCGAGCTCAAGCCGATCGTGGTCACGCTTGGCCTCACCAGCAAGAACGGGGCGTGGAAAATCACCACAGGCGCCAACGTCTCCGTGATCGCCTGCGGGCAGTTTACCTGAACCCCGCCTGAGGGTTGCGCGGCCTCATAATTCAAGGCCATGGCCTCCCAGACCTCGATTGCGAACCACTGCCTTGACCTCATAGGCGAGGACTCGATTTCCGACATCAACGACAGCGTTGATCGGGCCGAGAAGATCAGGAACGCCTGGGACGGCGAGCGCGATAGCGCGCTGCGCGCCCATTGGTGGAACTTCTCCATCGAGCGGGTGAGCCTGGCGGCTGATTCCGCTGCCCCTAACTGGGGCTTCGACAAACAATACTCGCTGGACGCCGATGTCGTGCGGGTGATCCAGGTGGATCAATATTACCCCCCGGCGGTGCTCTCGGACCTCATCAACGCCGACACCTCGCTCTATCGCATCGAGGGGCGCAAGATCCTCACCAATCTCACAGCCCCGCTCAAGGTGCGCTGGATCGTCAACTCGATCGACATAGGCGATTGGGATGCGTGCTTCGCTAAGGTGATGGCCTGCAATCTGGCGGACAGGCTCTCCACCAAACTGACGGGATCGGAGGCCATCAAGGCGCGCATCAAGGCCGAGAAGCGCGACGCGCTGCGCGAGGCCCGCCGCGCCAACGCCATCGAGAACCCGCCCACGCTCGCCAACGACGGCCGCTGGATGGCCAGCCGCTTCTCTGTGTGAGGGGCCATGCGCGGCAAGAGCCTCCCCAACCAATACGCCTTCAACTCCGGGGAGCTTTCCCCGCTGCTGGACGCGCGCACCGACCAGGCCCGCTACCCCTACGGGGTCAAGCGGATGCGCAATTTCATCCCCACCTTGCAGGGCCCGGCCCGCAAGAGGGGAGGGCTGAAGTTCATTGGCGAGATCGCTGACAGCTCGCAAAAGGCCTGGGCGATCCCGTTCATCTATTCGCAGACCGACGCTTGGGTATTGGAGTTCGGCAACCAAACGCTGCGCTTTTACACCGACCGCGGACAGGTGCTCGAAAGCGCCATCACCATCACCGGGCTCACCAACGCCAACCCGGGGGTGTTCACCAAGACCTCGCACGGGCTGAGCGCGGGCCAGGAAGTCTATGTCGCAACCATGCCGGGAACGACCGGCATAGCTGGGCGAAACTTCAAGGTGAACACGGTCCCGACCGCGGACACCTTCACGCTCAAGGATATGTACGGGACCGTGCTCGACACCACCTCGAGCGGAACCTACACCGGCTCGGGCACGGTCGCGCGCGTCTATCAGATCGCCACGCCCTGGACGATCGCCAACCTGACCGATTCCGCCACCGGCTGCTGCCTGATGAGCGTCACCCAATCGGCGGACGTGCTCTATATCTGCGTTCCCGGTTTTGCCCCGCGCAAGCTAACCCGCTCTGCCGCCACCTCCTGGGCCATCTCCACCCTGGATCAGACCGGGGGCCCGTTCGAGACCGTCGATCCTGACCAGACCACTACGGTCTATATCGACAACGGCGCCATCGGCACGGGCCGCACGCTGACCGCATCCACCGCGATCTTCACCTCCGACCATGTGGGTTCGCTGTTCCTGCTGGAGATGAAATCCACGGATGGGAACGGGGCGTGGGAAACCGCAACAGCGTTTTCCTTGAATACGATCGTGCGCAGCCAGGGCCATTATTACAAATGCACCGATGCGGGCACCTCCGGCTCGATCGTTCCCAGCCATACCGAGGGCGCGCGCTATGACGGGGCCGATACAAGCGCGGTCTGTCAGTGGCAGTATCAGCACTCAGGTTACGGCTGGTGCAAGATCACCGCCATTGGGGGCGGGGGCACAACCGCCACGGTGGATGTGATCTCCACCATTCCAGACCAGGCCGTAGGCTCTGGCAACGCCTCCACCAAATGGGCCTTTGGCTCGTGGTCAACCGCGAACGGGTTTCCCACCCATTGCGGGTTCTTCCGCTCCCGGCTCTATTTCGTCCGCGGCACCCGCATCTGGTTCTCTGTACCGGATGACTTCGAGAACTTCACCGAGCGCGATGCTGGCATCATCGCGGCCGATTCCTCGTTCGTCATCGACATTCGCTCGGGCCGGAATGACAACATCATGTGGACGATGGCCTCGGCCGATCTGCTGATCGGGACCGAGGGCTCGGAACATTCGGTGTCTGAGATCACCTCATCGGAGCCGTTCGGACCTGGCAATGCGGCGAGCCTCGCCGGTCCCGGCTACGGTTCGCGCCGGGTGGCGCCGGTCAAGGTCAATGACAGCGTTGTCTATCCGATGAACGCGGGGCGCATCCTGCGCGAGCTGCGCTTCTCGTTCGAGGTGGACGGCTACTCATCTCTCGACCGCACCGCCTTTGCCGAGCACATCTGCAAAGGCCAGATCAACCAGCTTGCCTATGCGCGCGAGCCGGATTCGATCGTTTACGCCTTC
The DNA here is from genome assembly GCA_937967725.1 of uncultured Alphaproteobacteria bacterium. GTDB lineage: Bacteria > Pseudomonadota > Alphaproteobacteria > Caulobacterales > Aquidulcibacteraceae > Vitreimonas. Next base: position 28,008 of record CALBSY010000298.1, read on the forward strand.
TGCAAGGACGGCACGTTCCCGCATATGTCGATCCAGCCCGAGCATGATCTTCTGGCCTGGGCGCGCACCATCCTTGGGGGTTCTGCCCTCGTAGAAAGCGTGGCCGTCATTCCTTCTCCGGCCGGGGATAGGGATGAGGTTTATGTCATCGCCAGCCTCACGGTGAACGCCCAGACCAAGCGTTATATCGGGTATTTCACCGCGCCATGGGATGAGGATGTGGATGCGCTCGAGGACAGCTTCTACGTCGATTTCGGCTTGACCTATGACGGGTCGTCCACAACCAGCATCACAGGGCTGCACCACCTGGAGGGCGCGACCGTTCAGGTGCTCGCTGACGGCCATTACATCGGGACCAAGACCGTCTCCGGGGGCGGGATCACCTTGGATCAAGCCGCCTCCGTGGTGCAGGCCGGGCTTGGCTACACAGCTACAATCGAGTCCATGAACGTCATGCGCCCGGGCGTGATCGCGCGCACGGTGCATTTCTGGATTCGCTTTAAGTCCACGGTGTCGGCGCTCTGGTCGATGGCCATGCAGAAAGAGCGCAGCACCGAGACCACCACGGCCGCCCCGATTGAGTTCGGCAACGTGGTGCTGAGCGGGGTGTCCCAGCCCGTAACCCGGCTGGTGAAGGGCGGCGGGGCCGGTCACGCGCGCGACCTGCGCTGGATCATCGAACACAGCGAGCCCACCGCCTGCATCATCTCCGGGGTGACGCTCGAGCAAATCGAAACCAAGGACGCTTGAGGATGGCGCTGCGAAAGCTCGGATCTGGCACGGAAGAGGGCATGCAATTGCTGGCTGGCTTTGCCGGCAATGACGATGGCGGAGGGCGCAGCGGCGGGGGCGGGGCGTTCGGGGTGACGGCGCTTGCCGTGGAGAAACTGGCCAAGGTGGCCAAGAACATCATCACAACCGGCTCTGTCACCGGCGGGTCTGACGATGCTGGCGGCGTGCGCCGCACCCCAGAAGAGCGGGTGGAAAATTGAACGTGGTCCGCCTCACCCCCGAAATCATGGCCGGCTTTCAGCCCGATCCGCGCATGAAGTTCACCCCTGATGAGGGGTTGGATTTCTACTGGGAGAAGATGACCAGCGAAGGCTTTGCCTACGCCATCCTTGATTCCAGCGACCGCCCGGTCGGGGCGTGCGGGTTCTGGCTCTACGACGAACTCAATCCCCGCAAGGCGGAAATGTGGGCGGTGTTCTCCGCCGATGCGCGCGGGGTGATGCCTGGCGTCACCCGCAGAACCTTGGCCGCGATGGAAGCGGCCAAGGGCAAGCTCGAGCATATCCGCGCCTATGTCGAGCCCGCTTTCCCGCAAGCGGTCAAGTGGGTGTTACTCTTGGGCTTCTCGCGCACGGGCGAGACGATCGAAGCCCCGCTCGGGGTGTTCGACGTTTACGAATGGGTTAGCTGATGGGCTGGGGCAATATCATCGGCCAGGGCATCTCCAATCGGCAACAGGCGATTGGAGAGTACGGGCAAGAGCGCGGCAACGCGCTCATCTACAAGCAGAACGCCCAGACCTCGCGCCAGGAAGCGAAGCGGGTTCGCCAGGAAACCAATCTGGCGGAAGAGGCAACGCGACGCCAGATCAGGCAGGATCTCGGCGCGGCGTTCGCCGCGGCGGCGCAATCCGGTACGCGCGGCGGAGGCGGGACCACCATAGACGCCCAGCTTAAGCAATCGGCGACGCTTGCCGAGCTCGACGCGCTCAATATCCGCTATGGCGGGGAGCTTGATGCGCAGGCCCACGAAACCGACGCGCGCAATTTCGACTATGAGGCCGAGGCCGCTTGGGAGCGGGCCAAGTACGCCAAGCAGCGGGTGACGTTCGGATCGGTCGGCACCATCCTTGCCGGGGCCGCCTCCTACGGGACCACGGTGCAGAACCGGCGCGCGCGCGAGGCGGAGCGCGACGCGCGCAAGCCGGGCTACACGTATCAGGGTATTGGCTACAACGTGTCCAAACCAAAACCCCGCGGGCGCACCCCTGTCATTGAGATTGGCGATCCAGTCGGCGTGAGCGCCGGGAAAGGGCGCAAATAGATGGCCCGCGCACCCGGCATAGTCTCAATCCGCCAATACAACCAGCAGAGCCGTCCTCAAGGGCGCGCGCGCCCCAAGGCCCCATTGGTCGAACAGCCCTTGGGCGAGGCCCACAACCTCATGGGCGATCTGGGCCAAGGGCTGCAGGCGGTCGGGGATTATTACGAGCACAAGGAAAACGTCGATCTGGCGGTGGAGCGTATCCGTCACGCTCGGGATGAGGACGATGCGCGGGCTTATTCAGCCGCGGCTCTTGCCGACGCCACGGCGCGCTATGCCCAGCGCGCGCGCGAGATAGAGGCCGAGTCCCAGGACGGTTGGCGCGGGCTCACGGCCAATTCGGATGCGGCGTTCAACGAGATCAATGCGGAGATCATCGGCGCCGCGCCGACCGAGGTTTCCAGAAACTTCGTCAGCCAGCACCTAGGCATCCTGCGCGCGCAAAGCATCGCCCGCCAGGCTGAGCGGGAAAACGATCTTCGCCGGAGCTGGCGCCGGGACACCATCGAAGCCAGCGCAACCGAGTGGGAGCGCATCCTTGTCACCGACCCCAGCCAATGGGCGCGCGCGCACGCGACATTGACGCAGACCATTGGGTCTATGACAGACATCACCGCCGATGATCGGCGCGATATGACCGCGCGTGCGGCGGGCCGCATGGCCTACTTTGCCGTCGCCGGCATGGTCGAGGCCGACCCGCAAGCGGCGTTGCGCATGCTGCGCGGGGGCGTTGTGGATGGCGATGCGGCGACCATCGGCCCGCAGATCGCCTCCATGTTCAACGCGACCATGACCTCTGGCCGGCGCACCGCCGAGCGCAATGCTGAGGTTGGGGGCGCGGCCAATTCGCTCCACCTCTCCGGCCGGGCGGCCGATATTTCAGTCCCGCCGCAATATCAGGGCATGGAGAGCGCGGCGATCGAAGCGGACGCGCGCCAGCGGCTCGAGGCGCAATTCCCAGGCATGCGCTTTACCGAAGTCATCTTCGAGGGCGACCATCTCCATGTCGGCTGGGAAGGGGGCGGGGAGGCGCAACGGCAGGAAGGCCCGGTGGCGCACCTCACGGCTGAGGATCATTTGCGCCTCATCAATGCGGCGCAGGCTGAGGTGAACCGCAGGGACAGCGAACAAAGGGCCACGGCGCGCGATATTCTCAATGCGCAAACCCAATTGCTGCAACGCGACATAATCCCAAGCGAACCGCTTGACCCTGCGCTTGTGCAGTCGCTGTTCGGCGTGGACGTGGCCCAGGCCTACCTGGCCAATCTCGCCAGCGCAACGGCCAGCAATCAGTTGAGCAATCTGAGCATGGCGGATGTCGCGCAGGTGGCGGCGAGCGCCGTTTCTCCAGACCGAAGCGACACCGACAACCTTCTCACCCATGAATACCGGGAGGCAGCGGAACGCAATCTTCAGTCCCGCCGTGAGGATCCAGGCGGCTTCCTGCTGAACAATCGACGCATGCGCCACCCCGATTTCATGGGAAACCTTGGTGAAGCGGTGCGCAGCGGCGATTGGACAGCCATGCAGGGGGTGTTCCGTGATCGCGGGGCTGATGCGGTGGAGGCGCGCGCATCCGGCGCGGTCGAGCGCGCCGCCCCGCTGTCTCAGCCTGAGGCCCGAGCGCTGCGCTCGTGGCTTGATGGTCGCACGGCGCAAGAACGGTTGGCGTTCTTTTCGCAGGCCTCAGCGGCGATGAACCGCGAAGCCTACACGGCCATGATGACACAGATAGCGCCCGATGGCGGAGAGGTGCTGGCCTTTGCCGGCTTCGCCTATGGCGCTCCGATTGGCGGGCGCTTTGATGGGCCCACAGTTGCCCGCCGCTTGCTGGAGGGGGCCGAACTATTGCAGGGGCGGGACAGCGCAAGCGGCGAAGATCGCCAGCGTCGCGGGTCTGTCACGCTACCGAGCGTCGAGGATATGCGCCAGGAATGGCGCCGCCAGGTTGGAAGGCACGCCTATGCCGGGATGCCGGCGGACGTGGAAGAGCGGGCCTTTGGCGCGTTCAGGGCCTACTACGCTTCGCTTGCGAGGGAACGCGGCTTGACCAACACGACTGTTTCCATCGCGCTTGTGCGTGAGGCTGCAGCCGTTGCCAGCGGGGGCACCACCAATTGGAGTGGGCGCGAAACGCTGCTGCCGTGGGGGATGCAGGAGAGAGAGTTTGAAGCTGGCGTTCGCGCTGCCTTTGACCAAACCCCCGCGCTGCGCGGACGCAACCCGCGCTCCTTTGACCTCACCGCCGTTGGCAATGGGGCTTACGCTGTGGAGGGGATGCGCCACCCAAACGGAAGCCCGGTGCAGATATTCATCAGGCCCAATAACCGGAAAACCTCGCCCAATTCCACAGTCGCCCCGCCGCGGGGGAACTGATGAGCGATTTCTTTGCGACAGGGCTGGACACAAACCAGGCGCTTCGGGATGCGGAGGCGCGCGAAGCGAGCCAGCCGGGGTTTTGGGGCAACCCGTTTAAGGGGGTAGGAGACGACATCGAGGCGGGCTTTGCCCGTGGGGGTGTTGGTCTAAACCGCCTTGCAATCCAAGCTGGTCGCTTTGCCGAGGATTTCGCGCGCGGCGTCACCGAACTTGACGACACCCCGTTCATCGAAGGCCAGCAGCGCCCCCGCGATAATTGGTGGGAGAACTTTTTCCGGTCCAATGAGGAATATTGGGCTGAGGAAATGCGGCGTAACGCGGTGGATCCCGCCACACGCTCGCAGGCCGCCAATCTGGTAGGTGGGCTTGCCAATGTGCTGACCACCTTTACGGCGACCACGCTGACGGCTGGGCCGCTGGGGCGGCTGTCTAATGTAGCCGGCGCCGGAGCGGCGGGCACGGGCTTCGGACGCGAGACCCAAACCAGGCTCGAAAGCGAGGGCGTTCCTGCCGACCAGGCCCTTCAGGGCGGGGTTATTGAAGGCGGTTGGATGACCCTGATGGGCACGCTGCCGGTTTCGATTCCTGGCCGGCTCTGGCAGCGGGTCGCCTCTGGCGCGACGATCAATGCAGGCCTCGGCATGGGCATGCGCCGGTCGATGGAGGATTACCTCAACAGCATCGATCGGCCCGACCTGGCCGAGCAATACCGCTGGCTTGATCCGCAGGCGACGACAGTTGATGTCCTATTCGGCGCGGTGTTTGGAGGCATGTTCGGGCGGCGCGGGGGCGCTGCCGCTGTTCCTGAGTTTGCGCCAGACGGCACGCCGGTAGAGCGCGCGCCCAGCGCTGCGCCTGTAGCTGAAGCCAAAGAATCCCCCATGGAGCGGGATCCGCTCACGCCAGAAGAGCATGTCGCGCTTACCGACCTGGGCGCTGCAGCTCTTATCGAGGCGGATAACATTGCACGGGAAACAGCTTTCGGGATTCCTGAAAACCCGGAAAGCGCGCAATGGCAGCGTCGGTCTATCGAGCGCATGGAAGAGCAGATCGCGCGCGATGAGCCGGTCGATCTTGGCCCTGTGCCGGAGGGGATTGGGTTCGTTCCGCTTCGGCCGGATGAATACGACGCCGTTGGTGTCGAGAATATCGCCGCTGAGATTGAAGCCGCCAGCGCAACGCTCGACGGCGCTGACCGTGTTTCCCTAGTCGATTGGGTTCGCCGGCAAGGGGAGGTGCGCGACGCGCGCGGGCGGGTGATCCAGCGCGGCGGCATCCGCGACGATCGCGGCGATATTGCCGGCGGGGCCAGCGACGGACGCCAAGGCTTCGCCAGCCTCATCAGCCCGACCGGGCGCACCATTGATGATCTCGTGGTCAAGGCCTGGGAGGATGGCTTTTTCCCAGATCATGCCTCACCGGAAACGATCACAGCCAATGACTTCATCCAGGCTGTTGATCTGGATGCGCGTGAGCCGGGCTCCATCACCGCGGACGTGGGAGGGGCGCTGGATGTGGCCGACGCGCGCTCAATCCTTCGCTCTTACCGGGAGCGCGGGATAGACACCAGCCTCAGGGGGCAAGCCCTCAGAGAGGCGGTGCGCCTGAGTACGTTTGACGGGCAATGGGATGCCGCGGTTCTCTCTTTTGCGGATGAGCTCGCCGCTCAAGGCTTCGGTGATGTGGCGCAGCGTATCCGCGAGATGCGCCAGGCCCGTGGTGATGCATCGGGCCCCGACGAAACCTTGTTCTCCATGGGCCCGAGCCGGCGGCGGGGGATGGATTCTTGGAGAGGGAATGAACGGTTCTATGATGACCGTTTGAATGACCAGGTGCGCAAGGGGCTGCGCGCGCCCATCGGGGATATGCTGTTCTCGCTGGGGCCGCGCCGCTGGCAAGCGGCCCTGCGCGATCCTGAGACCGGGGAAATCTACACCGGGGCCAACCATGGCGAAGCGCTCAACGCCGCCCCTGAGGCCCGCCATGACGCATTGCTGGCGGCCGAAGAGAACTCCGGCTTCCTTTCCAACGGAAAGTTTGTCAGCCGGGAGCAAGCGCTGGCTGAGATGAGCGATGCGCTGTTCTCCCTACGCAACCCGTTCTACTCCGCGGTTGAGCGCGTTGTCGCCAGCTCGAAAACCGCGCGCGCGCCCGGCGCTCAATGGTGGGCTACCATCTCCAAAGCCCAAGGGGTCAAGCGCGAGGAGCTTGAATGGATCGGGCTGGCGGATTGGCTTAAGGCTCAAGAGGGCTCCATCTCCAGAGAGGATGTCCTTGCCTTCGTTCAACAGAACGGGGTGAGGGTGGAAGAGACTGTGCTGGGGGGTGATGCGGTTGATCCGGCCCTGCAACAGCGGCTCTTGCCTTTGATTGAGGAGCGCGAGCGGCTGGAACGGTCACGCGACAACATGAGCGCCGGCCCGGAATGGGACCAAACCCGGGCGCGCATCCTTGCGCTCAGCGACGAAATCCTCCCGCTACAGCAACAGATCTCGGAGCAATCACGCGCGAACCAACCCAAATGGTCCCAATACACCCTCCCCGGAGGGGAGAACTATAGGGAGGTGCTGCTTAGGCTGCCGGAAAGCGAGCGCCCCGTAGCGCCGTGGGTGGCTCAAGAGAACCCGCGTTTCCCGGGAGACTTCGAGATTGAACGCAGAGCCACGGAAGGCTCTGCCGCAACCGGGGAAACGATCGGCGGCTATCGCTCGCTGGAGGAGGCGCAGGCGGCGGCTGCCAAGCGAAATGCATCCAATGTTAAGACCACGAACAATCCGAACGACTTCCGCTCCTCCCACTTCGACCAACCCAACATCCTCGCCCACGTCCGGTTTAACGAGCGCACGGATGCGCAAGGAAGGCGCACGCTGTTCATTGAGGAAGTGCAAAGCGATTGGCACCAACGGGGGCGGGAGCACGGCTACAAGGGCGGCGCCGACATTCAGGCCATCGAGGCTAAGTTGCGCGACGCGGGCATTGCGCAATCGGTCATTGACCTGCTTAAGCGGCAGGACAACGGCGTTCCGCCCGATGCCTATGTGAAAATCCTGGACACGCTGACGCACCAAGAACTTACGCGGCTGCGCGCCGAAACGGGCACGCAATTGGCCCCCAACGCCCCCTTCAAGAACAACGCCTGGGCCTCGCTCGCCATGAAACGGATGATCCGTTGGGCTAGTGAGAACGGGTTCGATCAGATCGCTTGGACGCGGGGGGAACATCAGATCAGCCGCTTCAATCTAAGTGAAGCGGTTGGCGAAAAGATGGACGCCAAAAAGATCAGCGACGATCGCTATCTGGTGCAGATGCGCAATGTTCGCGCGCGGGATATGCTGGCCCGCAATGGGCTGGGCGAAGCCCACAACGCCGACCAAGAGATCATCTTCATGTCGCGCCAGCAAATGCGCGAGGCGTTTGGCCCAGAAATCTCCAAGCGGATCATTGACGACACCGAAGACGGCAAGCGTATCCGGCTAAAGGGCGACGACCTCCGCGTCGGCGGCGAAGGCATGCGCGCCTTCTACGACCGCATCCTCCCAAATATAGCCAATGACCTTGGGAAGAAGTACGGGGCGAGGGTGGGTGAAGCGCAAATTCCTCTTCCGTCCAACGCCGCCGAAACGTCGGCCTACAAGCCGAGCGACTATCGCGTCGAAGAGCGCGATGGTGGCTGGATCGTTACGCAGGACCGTTCGCGCGCGCCTCACACCCCCGTTTTCGCAACAAAAGCTGAAGCGGAAGCGTTGCGTGACAAATACCGCGCGCAATTCAATCCGATTCCAGAAACCGTCCACTCCCTCCCCATCACCCCCGAAATGCGGGAAGCCGCTATGGAGGGGCAGGCGCTTTTTGCGCTGGGGGATGGGAGGGGGCGGTCCTCTGTCGAGGCTGTGCGCGCGGAGGCCGTTGCCGATCTCGGCGCGGATTGGTCCGCGCTCGAGCGCGCGAGCAACGCGGTGCTGGTCGAAAACGTATCGGACATTCCGCGCGATGGCTTCGCAGACATCCCGCGCAACGTGAAGGCGGTTCATTTCCGCAGCACCGGGCAGACCTATTTCGTGGCGGGAAATATCCGCCCGGGGGAAATGCGCGGCCTCATCCTGCATGAGATCGGCGTCCACCACGGCATGCCCAAGATGCTTGGTAAGCGCGGGTTTGCCGAGGTGCAGCGCCAGGTCGCGCGCATGGCGGATGAAGGTCATCCGGCCGTCGAGGAAGCCCGCTACTGGGCCGAGCGCTACAGTGCTCACGATGGCCAGGTGCCAGAGGAAACGGTCGCGTATCTGATCGAGAACCACGCAGACCTTCCCCTCGTCACCCGCATCCTCTCCCGCATCCGCCAGTGGCTCATCAAGACCTTTGGCTCCTCCTTTGGGATGCGCCTGACTGTGGATGACATTCGCGCGCTTGCGGTCACTTCCTTGCGCCGTGTGGCCGAGCAAGCCCGCCGCCAGAGCGCGGACATTACCCCGATAGATTCCCTGCTGTTCTCTCAAGGGGATGGTCCCGACGCGGGACCATCAGATGTGCGGCCGTTGCGCGACGCGACGAGTGCGTATCGCACCACAGATACGCCGATCCCATCCAATGAAGTCGGGCAGGAGATCACGCCGCCGGGCGGCTGGGACAGCTACGGCGGCAACCTGATGTCCAAGCACATGCTGCGGACGCTTGGCCCAGAGGGCGCGCTGCGCGAGGTGGAGAGCATTTTCGCGCAGCCCAATTTTCAGCGGCTGCGGGAGCGGGCAGGCGACTTCGGGGCGTGGGAAGCGGCGCGCCGCGACATCCACGCTGCACACCGTGATTTCGTGGCCCAACAGCGGCGCGCAAGCCTCTCAGTCGTTGGTCCTGACGGAGGCAGCGTAGGCGGGGTGATCGAACCGACCTCAATCACCGGCGCCGAGCTCAGCCCCTCGATCCGCACGGTCATTGACGACTTCTTCGGGGAGGGCGCGTCGGCGCGCGCGCTGGAGGATGAATCCGGCGACGGCATGATGGAACTGGCGGAGATCATGCTGGCGCGCGGGGAGACCGCCGAGCAGCAAGCCGCCGTTGCTTCTATGGAGGAATGGGCGCGCGCTCAACGCGCTCAGCCCGGCACGATGCGCAACGTCACCCCGGCTCGTGGGCCTAATGACGGCAGCGGTGGAGAGGGCCCGCTGTTCTCGTTCGGTGGACGCTTGGCGCGCACGGCCAACGATGACACCCTGCGCCTGGCGCGCTTGCTCGAGCGCGAGGGCAAGGACGAGTGGTTCATCTGGCACAACACCGGCTGGGCGCGCGGGGTGGACAAGCAATGGCGCTTTGAGATCCCCGATGAGGGCGCGGCCTTTGCCGTTCCCTGGAACACGCTGCGCCGCCGCAAGGGCGCGACCCCTCTACCCGAAGCGTTTGACCATCCCGCTCTCTTTGAAGCCTACCCGCAACTGCTCTCGGTCAAGGTGAAGATCGTTTCCGAGGAAGGCGTCGGCGGAACGTGGAGCCCCGAGGAGGGCGTCATTGAGCTTAGCCCGCACGGCGGCGCCGATACAGCGCGCCGCACGATGCTGCACGAAATCCAGCACGCGATCCAAGACATCGAGGGCTTCGCGCCCGGTACGCACTGGGATGAGGTTTCGCCGCAACGCGCGAAGGCCGCGCGCGAAGATGCCGTGCGCCGTATCCAGGGTTACAAATGGTTGAGCGAGAAAACGCGGACGGAACTGATCGCCGCCTTGGATGCTCGCCGCGAAGCCTACCGTCACGCCTCCGGCGAAGCTGAGGCGCGCGCTGTGGAGACGCGCGCCCACTTTGGCGACCTGAAAGCGATGCCCCCGGCCGAGGCGGCGCGCGAGGCTGTCATAAATCCAGCGATGCTCTGGAACCCGCGCCGCCGCAATTGGGAAGTTTTCCGCGGCGCCGCAAGTGAGCCGCCGCGTGGACAAAATCCCCCAAATGTGGTAAGAGGCAAGCGTGACCCAATCGAAAGCCCCGAATACCAAGACAGACTTCGCGCCGTTCAAGACGGCCTTGAAGGCCAACGACAAGGTAGCGCTGGCGAAGCTGAGGGCGGAGCGGCCGGAGGCGTTCGCGGCCTGGCTCGAAACGATGGAGCGGGTCGATCCTCTGGAGGCGATGCGGGAAGCGGCCAAGGGCCAGCCCGAGCCGTAAGAGAGATTATCTCGGTTTCGGCCATCAAGCTCAGCACCAAGCAGACGCAATCCGATTTCGGCCGCTATCGCGCGGAGATAGACACCCCGGTCGCAAGCGAGGCTGACGCCATCCTGCAGGCAGGGACCGGCGCCGATGGCGGGCCCACCCGCATGGATTTCGATCTGATCGACGGATCCAACCCGAAGGAAACCCGTTTGCCTGGTGTGCATCTGGCCTTCACCCGCGTCAATGACGGGGCCAAGGGGCAGGGCGTCGGGGTTTGGTTCTATCGCCAAATCATCGAATGGGCCGACCGGCAGAGGCTCCCTGTCTATTCGGACAGCCTTTCGGTTTCGCGCGAGGCCCAGCGCATCTACGCGGCCCTGGAAAAGCGCGGCTACAAGGTTGAGCGCGTAGCCGACACCATGCGCGACCCCGACGATGGCGCGCTCATCAGCGTGGACGGCCGCCCCGTTTACAGGGTTTCGCTCCGCGATCCGATCGCTGAGCCTTTGGAGGGCGCTCCGCTCCCGCATGGCGATTACAGAATTGACGGCGAAACTCTGCGCGACCGGCAGGCCCGCTTTGACGAAGCCAAGCGCCGCCAGGCCGAATACGATGCGCTCCCCCCGGCTGAGCAAGCCTTGAGGGACGATCCCGAAATGATGTTCTCGATGGGGCCGGCCCGGCGCAGAATGTACGCGCGCGAGGCCATGGAGAACGCGCGCCGCGAACAGGAAACCGCCCGTCGCGTGGCGCTCGGAGCCCAAGCCGCGGCCAAGTGCGCGGCCCGCCATGGCGTCTCCTGGGCCACGGCTGCAGCTCCGGTGACGCTGCAATCGACCGCCTATTCAGCGCTGGGGCGCGGGCTGGGTTTGGCTGCTTCCGTTCCGGCTGGCATCGCCGCCGCCCCCATACTGGCCAACCGCGCGCGCTGGGACGCCGACCCCATCGGGCAAGGCATCATGGCAGGCCGCCGCGCCGGCCTTGAGGCGGGGCTCGATGATCCTTCCCATGACCCCGACCGGGTTGCAGGCGAGGGCGTCTCGCTTAAGGACGTGGCTGCCCCATCAGGAACGGCCCTGGATGGCCCGCCGGTGGCGCCGCCGCTCTCAGTGGAAAATCCTTCACGCAACCTGATGACCGACTTCCACGCGCCTCCTGAGGCGTTTGAGGGGCGGCTTGGCTTTAGCCCGCCGAGCGCGCGCGATCTTAAACTCCAAGACGCTGTTGAAACCGACCCAGACCCCGCCCGCGATCTGATACAATTGTTTGATCAGCTGGTTAACCCGGAGCCGGATCAGTGAGAGAAGCCTGTATTCGTGCTGTGTCGAACGCCATGGGGCGTTCTCTCACTAGAGCCGAAGAATTACGGATCGAGAACCGGATTCGCGCGGCCATGCTTCAAGGCGCGCGGGAGAACCCCGCCGGCTGGCGGGCGATGACTGAGGAAGAGCGGCTGATCGAAGCCGGTCGTCGCGCAGCCAGAGAGATTGTTGCGGAGGCGCAAAAGCAAGAGCAGCGCGTGGCGGCGACCATTGTCGCGCATGACCGCATCGCCAACTACCTCGCGCAGCAAACCGCCGGGGAGCCTGGGCGCCCAGCGGCAGACCCTCACGGCGTCGCTGCGCTCGAGCGGACGCTGATACACAAATACGACGAACAGAACGGAGGCTTTCAGTCCGTCGAAAGCCGGGCCAACGCCACGTTCGACCACGCAATGAGCCAGATCGCGGATGTATTTGAGACCGTGAATCCCGGCCTTTGGCAGCGCCTACAGAGCGGGATGATCTCTATTGAGCCCCTGCGGCGTTCCTTTGTGGACGCGCTTCATGGCGTGCGCGACGGAATCCCAGATGAGATCGTGCGCGCCGCTGAACGCTACCATGAAATCGCCAACGCTTTACGCGAGCAGTTCAACGCGGCCGGCGGTGTGGTGGGCAAGCTCGTGGATTGGGGCTCTCCGCATAATTGGAGCGCTCGAAGGGCCGAACGCTTCGGCAAGGAAGCCTTTGTCGAGGATATGCTGGCCGCCGCCGACCGGCGGCGCTATGTGCATGATGACGGGCGCTATTACAACGAGACTGAGCTCCGCGACTTCTTCGGGGAGGCGTGGGCCACGATCGTTTCGGATGGAATGACCAAGGACACCGGGGCGCCGGTGCAGTTCCCGGGCGGATCGGTCAAGGCCAATCGCCACTCGCATCATCGGGTCATCCACCTAATGCCCGAGGCGGCCTACCATATGCTCGTGAAATATTCCGAGCAGAACATTCTGGAGGCGATGGTGGGCAATCTCCGCCGGATGAGCCGGGATGTAGCGCTGGTGGAAATCTACGGCCCTAATGCCGATCATCAGTTTAAGCTTCAGCTTGAGAACGCCATGCGCGAGGCCGCGCAAATCGACCCGACCTTGGCGCAAAAGCTCTCCGGCAAGGCGCGGTTTCTTGAAAACCTTTACGACAACTTGGCCGGCAATAACCCGCCCCCCGTGAGCCGCGGACTGGCGGACGCAATGGGTTCCCTACGCAACCTGCAAGTCGCCTCAAAGCTGGGCTCGGCTGTCATCACGTCCATTTCAGACTATGCCACGCTTTACCAGACCGCGCTCGCCAACAATCTGAACCCGTTCCAGGTGGCGATGAACTCGTCCTTGGCTTGGGCCCCGAAGTCGCGGCGTTACGCGCGCCGGATGGGTCTGATGATCGACACGCTCTTGGCCGACATGGAGCGCTTTTCCGGGGAGTATCTGACCAGCCGGGATTGGACGGCGCGAACGGCGTCAGCGGTAATCCGCATTTCGGGGCTGCAGTTCGTGACCAACGCGCGTCGGCTCGGCTTCTCGATGACGATGATGGACGCCATAGGCCACCTCACGCGACAAGCCGCCTATGCGGACGTGACAAGGCTTGCCGAGGGGGATCGCAACATCCTTGCGTCCAAGGGCATCACCCAAGAGACCTGGGACATCTGGCGGACCGCCAGGCTTGATCGCTGGGGAGCGAACCATACGCTCCTTACGCCAGAAGCAATCATGGCGGTGGAGGGCGTACCGTTCGAGCAGCGGCGCCAAGCGGTCATAGACTTGCTCTCGATTGTTCGGGAGGAGCAGGACTTGGCCGTCATCACCCCTGGGGCACGCGAGCGCACAGCGATGATGTTCGGCACCACGGGCGGGACCGTCGATGGCGAGATGGTTAGCTCCATCATGCT
>CALBSY010000299.1 GCA_937967725.1 uncultured Alphaproteobacteria bacterium
TTATCCGCCGCGCACGCAGCGCGCACGCGAGCGCGCGTGGAATCTGCTAATTCGCGTCGCTCGAAACGTTCAGCGCGATCGATACGGCTTGCGGTCGGAGGCATCGATCGCGTTACCGTTCCCGCCGCCGCCCCGTCTCTTCCGCCGCCGCCGCCGCGCTGAGCCGATGCCTCGACTGTGCAAGCGAGCGCCAAGGCGGCGGCGGCGCAAACCAAAGCGATACGTCCGCGCATGCAGACCTCCCAAACCAAGTTGTTTCTGGTTTGAAAGACGCAACCGCCGCCTACTCTATTCCATTGAAACGCTACTTGCGCACTTTCGGTTCGCCCATCGTCATGAAGATCACCGGGCCGTCGGTTGGGCCACGATAGACGCCGTGCGCGGCGTTCACCTTCATAGCCAACGCCGCCATTTGCCACGCCTCCTGCTCGCTCATCTTCAGCGCACGCGTGGTAAGCTCTTCCAGGTCGTGCTTGTCGCCGAACCAGCGCGTGCGCTCGGCATCGGCGCGCAGCCGCGTTTGCACCATCGGATGATCCCAGCCCCAGCGGAACATCTCAGTGCGCGGATTCCAGGCGCCCACGATCTGCACCGGCGCCGTGACCATCGCGCCGTCCTTCCGCTCGAACTGAATGATGCCCGCTTCCTGATTGACCAGCCAGGGCGCTGTTTCGAGCTTCAGTTTCCGCGACAGCCAGCGCTGGCGATTCAATAGATCGACCCAACTCTCGGCCCAGAAGCGGTCGACGTTCACCTTCTCGCCGCCCCACGGCACGAGCTCGCGCGACTGCGCGCGCTGTTCAGGCTCTGGCGATCGGCGTTTGCGTGCCGGCATGCGCTCCCCGTGTCTGGCGCATGTGGATAACCAAATTCCCTCAGCGCGGGAAAGCGAATTTTCTATGTATCGTCTTTCTTCCGTCCGCCGCGGCCGACGCTGAGCGCCTTTATCACGCCGCGTAAGGTGCGCGCCTCCTGATCTGTAAGCCGCGCGCGCAAGAACAGGGTCCGCAGATTGCGCTTCATCAGCGGCGCTTTGTCGGGCGGATGAAAAAACCGCCCGCGTTCAAGCTCTTCCTCGAGATGCGCAAACAGCGCCTCAAGCTCCTCTTGTGTCGCCGGTGGCGCATCGGTTTCGCGAAACCAGGGCGGCGCATCCGTTTCTTGCCGCGCCTGGGCGTAGGCATAGGCAAACACGGTCACGGCATTGGCGAGATTGAGCGAGGCGAAACCTGGATTGACCGGCAGCGTCAGGATCGCGTGCGCCTTGGCGACTTCGTCGGACACAAGACCCGCCGCCTCCGGACCGAACATCACCACCGCGCGTGCGCCAGCGGCGATCGCCGCCCTCAGCTTCGCCGCCGCTTCGCGCGGCCCCCAAACCGGCTTCTCCATTCCCCTCGGCCGCGCCGTGGCGGCGAGCACCAGTGTCGCGTCGGCCAACGCATCTTCGAGCCGCCATTCGACGCGGGCGTTCTGCAGCACGGTGTCGGCGCCGACCGCCACCACTTCCGCCTTCGGGTTGGGCCAGCGGTCGCGCGGCGCCACCAGGCGCAACGAAACCAAACCAAAATTCAACAAAACGCGTGCAGCCGCGCCGATATTTTCGCCCATTTGGGGGCGTACTAAACAGACTGCCGGCCATTCCTCCTCGATTGGCGGCGGCATGTTTCGTGCGCGTGTCACGGGTTCAGACCGGATTGGTTCATGACGGAGCACGTCATTTCGCATCGCGGGCCGCGCCGCAAGCGCGCCGGCGCGTTAGCCAAGGCGACGCGCCGCTTCGGCATGTTGGCGGTGACGCTGTCGGCGCTCGCCGTGGCGAGCTGGCTCGCGCCCTATGTGTACCGCCCAGCGCCGCCGCCGATCAAAACCGGAAATGTTGAAATCGCCGCGCCTACGCCGCTGAAACGGCCCGGCGAACCCACCAAGCCCGCCGCGCGCGCCGCACCGGCGCCGGAGCGCGCCGCGGATGCGCGCCGGCCATCCCGCAACCGGCGCGCGGTGCCGCTCGACGCTCAGCCGGTCGACGCCGGCGAGG
>CALBSY010000300.1 GCA_937967725.1 uncultured Alphaproteobacteria bacterium
AGTCTCGTCGAGCGGCGTTTCGACCTCGCCTTCCGCTGTCACCCGCTCGCGGGCTTCGATCACCCGCGCATGCAGCAATTCTGGTTTGACGATATGGCGCGCGAAGATCTTCGGTCGCGCCTGCGTGCCGATCTCCAGCGCGTCGCCGAAGCCCTGCGTCACGACCAGGACAACGCGCGTGCCCTTGCGCTCCAGCAGCGCGTTGGTGGCGACCGTAGTGCCCAGCTTTACGGCGTCGACGCCGCCGAAGGCTGCATCGTGTTCCGCCAGAATTAGGCGGATGCCTTCTAGCGCGGCGTCGTCGTAGCGTCCGGGATTGGCGGACAGCAGCTTACGAACCACTTGCACGCCGTCCGGTCCTCGCGCCACCACGTCGGTAAAGGTGCCGCCGCGATCGATCCAGAATTGCCAGCCGGCGCTCATGCGGCGACCATCGCCACCCAAAGCCCTGCAATCAAGCGCTTAGATGATACCGGCGCCTTGCGCCTGGCGCGCCGCAGGCTAGGTTGCGCGCAACATCGAGGAGCGGCGCTTGAAGCCTACCGACATCCGCAATCCGGACTACTTCCACAAAGTGGTGGACTGCCAGTGGGCTTGCCCGGCGCACACGCCGGTGCCTGAGTACATCCGGCTGATCGCCGCGCAGCGCTATGCCGACGCCTTCATGATCAATTGGAAGTCGAATGTGTTTCCGGGGATTCTCGGGCGCACATGTGACCGGCCGTGCGAGCCGGCCTGCCGGCGCGGGCGGGTGGAAGAAGCGCAGGCGCAAAAGCCCGAGCCGGTGGCTATCTGCCGGCTGAAGCGTGTGGCCGCGGACAACAAAGGCGATATCGAGGCGCGGCTGCCGCCGAAAGCGAGGAAGCACAACGGCAAACGGGTGGCATGCATTGGTGCGGGACCCGCGTCGTTGACTGTGGCGCGCGATCTGCTGCCGCTTGGCTACGAAGTGCATATCTTCGACGGCGACAAAAAAGCTGGCGGCATGATCCGCACGCAGATCCCGCGCTTTCGTTTGCCTGAAAGCGTGATCGACGAGGAGGTTGGCTACATCACGCGGTATGAGCCGGTGATGCGCCTGGGCGAACGCGTGGACTCGCTGAAGGCGCTGTTGGCCGAGGGCTGGGACGCTGTGTTTGTCGGCTCCGGCGCCCCGCGCGGACGCGATTTGCAGCTCCCTGGCCAGGAAGAGTGCGCCGCCAATGTGCACATCGGCATCGACTGGCTCTCGAACGTCTCCTTTGAGCACATCGATAAGATCGGTAAGCGCGTGATTGTGCTTGGCGGCGGCAACACGGCGATGGATTGCTGTCGCACTTCGCGCCGGCTCGGCGGCGAGGACGTGAAGGTCGTGGTGCGCTCCGGCTTCGAGGAGATGAAGGCCAGTCCATGGGAAAAAGAGGACGCGATGCACGAGGGCATCCCGATCCTCAACTTCCTCAACCCGAAGGAATTCACGCACGAGAACGGAAAACTCACCGGCGTCACCTTCACAAAGATGAAGTGGGACGAGGTGAACGGGCGACGCAAGCTCGTCCCCACCGGCGAACCGGACGAACACATCGAATGCGACGACGTGCTGATGGCCGTCGGCCAAGAAAACGCTTTCCCATGGATCGAGCGCGATATCGGCATGGAATTCGGCGAGTGGGATATGCCGGTCGTCGACCCGGTGACGATGCAATCGACCATTCCGAATGTGTTCTTCGGTGGCGATGCAGCGTTCGGGCCGAAGAACATCATTTGGGCCGTGGCGCACGGCCATGATGCGGCCGTGTCGATCCATCTCACGCTCAGCGGGCAGGACGTGCGTGAGCGGCCGCCGCCGGGCGTGTCGATGCATTCGACAAAGATGGGCATCCACGAATGGAGCTATGACAACGACATTACGCTGGACCTGCGCTACAAGGTGCCGTTGGTCGAGCCTGAGGTCGCGCTGCGCAACGTTAAGATCGAGGTTGAGAAGGGCTTCGATCCGCTGCTGGGCTATAAGGAAGCGCAACGTTGCCTGAATTGCGATGTGCAGACCGTGTTCGCGGCCGAACTGTGTATCGAGTGCGACGCTTGCGTCGACATCTGCCCAATGGATTGCATCACCTTTACTGAGAATGGCGAGGAGGCGGAGCTACGCGCGCGGCTCAATGCGCCCGCCGCCAACGAAACGCAGGATCTCTACATCCAGGATGGGCTCAAGACGGGCCGCATCATGGCGAAGGACGAGGACGTCTGCCTGCACTGCGGCCTCTGCGCCGAGCGCTGCCCGACGGGCGCGTGGGACATGCAGAAATTCTACCTCGACATCACTCATGCGGGGTGCGCGCCGAGCCCAGCGCCCCAACGGCGCGAGCCCGCGGCAGCGCTCTAAAGTCAGCATTACGCTTGCGTAATCGAAAATTGCTTTCCGGCGGTCTGCTTCGGGAACACAGTACCGTGAGCGGCGTTTGGGCAGGGTCAGCGGGACCCTGAACCGGGGCCGCCGTGACTCTGTCATTGGGACGAACCCGAAGGGGAAGCACCATGAAATCAGTCGTTAAAGCCGTTGCGTTCAGCTTCGCATTGGCATCTTTCGCGGCCATGCCGGTCGCTTACGCGGAAGAAGCGGCCCAGTTCCGCACCGCTGCTCCGCAGACGTTCTCGTCTGACGAGCTGCAGCAATACGGTCTGGATGCCGCGTCGACCGAACGCGCCTTGGAACTGCAGGATCAGGGCTATGAAATTCGGGTGCTGTCCCGTGAGGAAGCCGAAGAATATCAAGCCGGCATCACCGACAATCAGTGGATCTGGCTCGGCATTCTGGCCGGCGTGATCATCATCGCGGTCGCCGTCGCCGACTGATGCGGCGGCGCTTCGCGCGCCTCAACCTGCTGTTGCTGGCCCTGTGCGCTGGCGGCTGCGCCGTGACCGGAAATTCGGACATGGCGTCGTTCGCCCAGAACACTGGCAGCAACAGCTTTGAGGTCTTCGACAGAACAATCCAGTCTCCGGATGCGCTGGTGCTGCCGGTCGTGCATGACAGGCAGACCGCGGGTCCGTCTTGCGGCGCGCACGTGCTGGCCAGCGTCGTGAACTACTGGCATGGGGCCGATACGCTTAGTGGAGACGCGCTCTATCGGGCGACTCCCCCAGCCAGTCCGGCCGGCTATTCGATGGCCGAATTGATGACGCTGGCGCAGACGCATGGCCTGCTTGCCAGCGCGGTTCGCATGCCCAGCGACGCCATCACGCAAGAATTGGAGCGCGGGCGCCCCGTGCTGGTGCCGGTTCGACTGCCCTCGATTTATGTCCAGCAACGGCAATTGCCCGGCGGGGATATTCCGGTCGTCGGTTTCGTGCGCAACACGCTGATCTATCGTGCGGGGCGGGTGTCCGAATTCACGGACTTGGCCGTGGTTGATCACTACTTACTCGTCGTCGGCTACGAGCCAGAGGGCCTGTTCGTGGTGATCGAGCCGGTGATGGGCTATCGCACCATCAGCGCCGACAAGTTGGAGCGGTACCGCGAGCATTTTGAGGATGCGGCTATCGTGTTTAGCGCTCCGCCGCGCGCGCCGGGAGCGGCCGGGGTCGCAGGCGCGCCTCCAGCCGGCTGATCTTTCGCGGCAATTTCGATTGCGGGCGGCGCCGCCGCCCTTCATTTGCGCGTCATGACCAGCTATTGAGGGCAGCCCCTAGGCGGACTGGCCGCCACTTTTGAAGGGCTACGAGGCGCCGCTCCCCGATATGCCGAAGCCGCTGGCCGCTACGAACGATTTCGTCGTCAAATTCGCCAATGTGAACGGGTCGGGGTCCGCCAGCGCCAACGGACTGTTCGCCAAGGCCGTGCTGCGCATGGGCGTGCCGGTGGGCCCGCGCAACATCTTCCCGTCCAACATTCAGGGTCTTCCTACGTGGTACGAGGTCCGGGTTAACGAGGCCGACTGCCTCGGCCGCCGCGGCGGCGTCGATCTGATGGTGGCGATGAACCCGCAGACCTGGGACGCTGACGTGAAAGGGATCGCGCCCGGCGGCTACCTCCTCTACGATTCGTCGAAGCCAATCCCGGCCGCGCGATTCCGTGATGACATCACCGTGCTTGGCGCGCCGCTGACCGAGATTATCGCCTCGGAGTTTGCCGATCCGCGCCAGCGGCAGCTCTTCAAAAACATCTGCTATGTCGGCGTGCTCGCGCACTTGATTGGGCTCGACGTCGAGGCGGTGAAGGATCTGGTCGGCAAGGAGTTCAAGGGTAAGGACAAGCTGATCCAGCCCAACCTGAAGGCGTTCGAGCTGGGCCGAGCTTATGCTGAAAAGAACCTCGAACCGATCGGGCTGCGGCTCCGCAAGGCCGACAAGGTAGGCGACCGCATTTTCGTAGAAGGCAATGACGCCGCCGCGCTTGGCGCCGTTTATGGCGGCGCCACGTTCTGCGCTTGGTATCCCATCACGCCATCGACCTCACTCGCGGAGGCGTTCGAGAAACATTGCCGCGCGCTCCGCACCGCGCCAGACGGTAAAAAGCGCTATGCTATCGTGCAGGCCGAAGATGAGATCGCGTCTATCGGCATGGTGATGGGCGCCGGTTGGGCCGGGTCGCGAGCATTCACCTGCACCTCCGGTCCCGGCGTGTCGCTGATGACCGAGTTCATCGGCTTCTCGTACTACGCTGAAGTGCCGGCGGTGATTTTTGACGTGCAGCGCGGCGGCCCTTCGACCGGCATGCCTACGCGCACGCAGCAATCGGACCTGCTCTCGGCCGCCTATGCCTCGCATGGCGATACAAAGCATCCGATGCTGTTTCCGGGCAATCCGACCGAGGCGTTCGAGTTTGCCGCGCAGGCTTTCGATTTGGCCGACTTCTTTCAAACCACAATTTTCGTCATGCTCGAACTCGACATCGGCATGCAGGAATGGCTTTCCGCGCCATTCAAATGGGATGCGGCGCGCAAGCTCAATCGCGGCAAGGTGCTGAGCTATGAGCACTTGGAGCAGGGCGTGCCGTTCGGCCGCTATCGCGATGTCGATGGCGACGCCGTGCCGTATC
The DNA here is from genome assembly GCA_937967725.1 of uncultured Alphaproteobacteria bacterium. Lineage (GTDB taxonomy): Bacteria > Pseudomonadota > Alphaproteobacteria > Caulobacterales > Aquidulcibacteraceae > Vitreimonas. Next base: position 5,021 of record CALBSY010000300.1, read on the forward strand.
GCACGCTGCCTGGCACGCACCCAAGCAAAGGCAGCTACTTCACGCGCGGCTCCAGTCACGATCAAGACGCGCGCTACAGCGAGAAGGGAGAGGACTACACTGCCGGCATGGAGCGGCTGCTGCGTAAATGGGAGACCATGAAGTCCCACGTGCCTGCACCTGTTCGTAAAGACGCGAAGCGCCGAACGCCTGACGGTGTGATCTATTTTGGCTCTACCGACCCAGCCATGAAAGAAGCGTTGCACGAACTGGAATTGCAGGGAATCTTCGTCGACGCCATGCGCATCCGCGGCTTTCCGTTCTGCGATGAAGTGTTCGAGTTCATTCGCGGTCACGAACAGGTATTCGTGGTTGAGCAAAACCGTGACGCGCAACTGAAGTCGCTGTTGGTGAACGAAGGCGGCGTACATCCCGCGCGCCTCGTCTCCGTGTTGCACTATGACGGCTCGCCGATCTCGGCGCGCTTCATAACCCGGGACATCGCCGAAAAGCTAAAGTCCGGCCACGCCGCAGCGTTGCCCGAGAAAGCAAAACCATGACCTATATCGCCAAACCGCCGTTGCACCACCCGTCTTTGGAGAAGAACGCGCTCGGCTTCACGCGCCGCGACTACGAAGGCCGCATTTCCACACTTTGCGCCGGCTGCGGCCACGATTCGATCAGCGCGGCGATCGTGCAGGCCTGCTTTGAGATCGATCTTGCTCCTCACCGGCTGGCCAAATTCTCCGGCATTGGTTGCTCATCAAAGACGCCGGATTACTTCGTCAGTCCCGCGCATGGCTTCAACGCCGTGCACGGACGTATGCCGTCCGTACTCACCGGCGCCAACATTGCCGCGAAGGATCTGATCTATCTCGGCGTCAGCGGCGACGGCGATAGCGCCTCCATCGGGCTTGGCCAGTTCGCGCACGCGGTGCGGCGCGGCGTGAACATGACCTACATTGTCGAGAACAATGGCGTCTACGGCCTGACCAAAGGTCAATTCTCAGCGACTTCCGATAAGGGCTCGAAGGCCAAGAAGGGCGCGGAAAACAAGGATTCGCCGATCGATCTCGTCATGCTCGGCCTGCAGCTGGGCGCGACCTATGTCGGCCGCTCGTTCTCCGGCGACAAGCACCAGCTCGTGCCGCTGATCAAGGGCGCGCTCAGTCACAAGGGGACGGCGATCTTGGATGTGATCAGCCCGTGCGTGGCGTTCAATAACCATGTCGGTTCGACCAAGAGTTTCGATTATGTGCGCGCACACAACGAGGCCGTGAACCGAATGGATGTGATCAGTCCGCGTGCGCCGATCAAGGCGGACTACAAGCCAGGCGAAGTGAAGGAAGTGCGTCAGCACGATGGCTCGATCCTGCGTCTGCGCAAGCTCGAGCACGATTACGACAACACCCGCCGTAACGCCGCGCTCGCCTATCTCGGCCGCAAGGCGCAGGAAGGCGAGATCGTCACCGGGTTGCTTTATGTAGATCCGGAAGCGGCCGATCTGCACGACGGGCTGCACACGGTTGATACGCCGCTCAACAAACTCACCGACCACGATCTCATCCCGCCCGTCAGCGCGTTGGAGAAGATCAACGAGAGCCTGCGTTAGCGAAAGCGCTCGACACGAAATGGTGATATGTCGATGGGCGGCGCGTTGTCCGTCGCCAACGCAGTGACGATTTCGCTCGTGATCGGCGACATTGTGAGACCCAGATGCGCATGGCCGAATGCGTAGAATACGTTCGGCGCGCGTTCGAGTCGGCCGATCGCCGGCAAATAATCCGGCAGTGTTGGGCGAGCGCCGACCCAGCGGTCCGGTTTCGGAAATCTGACGCCGAGGTCGGCGATGCGCCGCTCTAGCAGGGCCCATTTGCGCGGATCGCCCGGCGCGTCAGGCGATCCGAACTCGAGGCAACTGGTGGCGCGCAGGCCGCTGGTGAAGCGCGAAAACACGACAAAGTGGTCCTCGAACACGGTTGTCGGGAGATCGGCGGGCCAGTCGTGCTCGGCGCTTTGCACCGAGTAGCCGCGCTCGCCGATCAGTGGTGCGACGGCGCCAAGCTGGCGCATCAGCGGGCCCGACCAAGCGCCCGAACTGATCAAGACGGCATCGGCTTCACGTGTCCCGCCCGATACGAGCGCGACACGCGCCTCGGCATCGACTCGGGCCGCCTTGTCCGCGATCACTTCACCGCCGCGCGAGACAAAAGAAGCGATCATTGCATCGCGCGCGCCCTGGGGGTCGCTGACTTGCCCTGTACCCTCGAACAACACAGCTGCGCGCGGCGGGCGCGTCATCACGGTTTCGTAGCGTGCAAGTTCGCCTGCGCTCAAATCGCGATACGTGGCTGCGCCCCAGTCGGTCCGCGCACACATTGCCAAGCCAGCCTCCGCTCCGTGCGCTGTGGTCCAGGCGGTGACGTGGCCGTGCGCCAGCACGACCTCAGGCACGCCGGCCAGATCGGCGATTCGGCGCCAGGCCGGAAGTGCGTCGGCGAGCAATGTTTTCAACGCGTCGCGACCGCGCGCGAAGCGGTAAGGGTCGGACGCCGCCAAAAAGCGAAGCGCCCACGGCGCCCAAACGCCGATATCGCTCCAGCGGAAATCCAGGGGGCCGCCCACGGCGAAACTGGACGCCGGCGCGCGCCATACATTGCTCCATGCCGACCATGGCGTGACTTGTTCCGTCCCCAGGTGTCCTGCATTGCCGTATGAGGCGGCGCGCCGCTTGTCGCCGGGGTCGATGAGGATGGTTTCGACACCCGCCGCTTGCAGCCGCAGCGCACAAGCTGCGCCGACTAGGCCGCCGCCAATCACCAGGATGGATTTCATCGCCGCGTTGGATCGTATAGGTTCGCGCAATTGGCAAGCGAGGTTTCAATGCAAGTGAATTGGGCAGGCGTGTTCCCGGCGGCGACCACTCAGTTCGCGGCCGATCTGTCGGTTGACATTGCCGCAACGCAGAGAGTGCAGGAGGCGCTGGTGCGCGATGGCGTGCACGGGCTGATCGCCATGGGCACGGTTGGAGAAAATAACTCGCTGGACGCGGACGAGAAGCGCGCTGTTCTGAAGGCGGCGGTTGAAGCTGTGGACGGCCGCGTCCCGGTGATTGTCGGCGTGTCGGAGCTTGACACCAGGCGCGCCATCGCCTTCGCCCGTGACGCTGAGAGGCTCGGCGCGGACGGCCTGATGCTTTTGCCGGCGATGGTCTATGTGCCGAGCGAGGATGAGCTCGTGAGGCACTTCAAGGCGGTGGCGAAGGAAACCGCACTGCCGATCATGCTTTACAACAACCCGCCGGCGTATCGTGTCAGCATCGGAATTGAGGCGATCAGACAACTCGCCGGTATTCCGAACATCGTTTGCCTGAAGGAAAGCGCGCCGGACACGCGCCGCTTCACCGATCTGTACAATGCTGTCGGCGATAAGATCATGCTGTTCGCCGGGCTTGACGACGTGGCGCTGGAGGGTCTGATCCTCGGCGCGCGCGGCTGGGTTTCGGGCCTAACCAACGCTTTCCCGAAGGAATCGCTGGCGCTCTACGACGCGGTCGTTGCGGGCGATCTGGAAACGGCGCGCGCGATCTACCGCTGGTTCATGCCGCTCCTGCACCTCGATGCCGAGCACGACCTGGTGCAGTCGATCAAACTGGCCGAACAAATCATGGGCCGCGGCAGTGAGCGGGCGCGCCCGCCGCGTTATCCGCTCACCGGCGCACGTCGTGACGAGGTGGTTGCTTTGGTGGAAACCGCAGCGGCGACGCGGCCGAAACTCCGGGTCGCCGCGTGACGCGGCATACGTTCCGCTGCATCGACGGCCACACCGCGGGCAATCCCGTCCGCCTCGTTGTTGAAGGGGCGCCTGAGCTGCATGGCGTGACGATGAGCGAACGGCGGCTGGATTTCCTCGCTCGTTATGACTGGATTCGCACTGGGCTCTGCTTCGAGCCTCGTGGCCACGACATGATGAGCGGAGGCTTTCTGTATCCGCCGTCGACGCCGGAGGCCGATGTCAGCATTCTGTTTATCGAAACTAGCGGCTGCTTGCCCATGTGCGGGCATGGCACGATTGGCATCGTCACATTTGCGGTCGAGTATGGTTTGATCGAACCGCGCGTGTGCGGACGCTTGATCGCCGACGTGCCCGCTGGGCAGATCGAGCTCGCCTACAGTCAAGAGGGCGCGCGCGTTAGGAGCGTGCGCATCCACAACGTACCGAGCTATCTCGCCGCCGAAGGCGTGAAGATCGATGTCCCTGGCTTCGGCCCGCTTACGCTCGACATCGCTTATGGCGGCAATTTCTACGCCATCATCGAACCGCAGGGTCCCTATGCCGGGCTCGACGATCTTGGCGCCGCACGCATTCTCCAGCTGTCACCGGTCGTCCGCCGACACGTGCGCGAGACGATCGAGCCGGTGCATCCGCTCGATCCCACCATCCGTGGCGTTTCTCATGTGCTTTGGGCGGACAAGCCGAAGAGCGAAGGCGCACACGGCCGCAACGCCGTCTTCTACGGCGAGAAGGCGATCGACCGCAGCCCATGTGGCACCGGCACGTCGGCGCGGCTCGCACAACTGCACGCCAAAGGCAGATTGCGCGTCGGCGATTCGTTCGTACACGAAAGCTATATCGCCAGCCGCTTCTTGGGCCGGGTCGAGGCCGAGACCGAGCTCGGCGGCATGCGGGCGATTATCCCGTCGATTGAGGGGTCGGCCATCGCCACCGGCCGCAACGAGATATGGATCGATGACGAGGACCCATTCGCGCATGGATTTCAGGTCGTGTAGCCGCGATTGCGCACACCGTGCGCTCGTGCTGAGGTGCGGCTAACGAAAAGGGGAGGGCGGCATGGTTCTTTACATCTTGCTGTCGCTGTTGGCCGTGTTGGCCCTGGCGTTCACGATTGCGACAGTGCGCAAGGCCATGGCGCGCGACCAATTGGCGCCTGATGTGGAGTCGATCGGTCTCGGCGCGGTCACCAACTTCTTCGACGCTCTCGGCATCGGCTCATTCGCGCCGACCACGGCCTGGATCAAGTTCCGCAAGCTCGTTCCGGACAGCTTTATCCCGGCGACGCTCAATGTCGGCCATGCGCTGCCGACTGTCGCGCAGGCCGGCATCTTCATTTACTTGCTCGGCATTCGCGTCGACCCGACCTTGCTTGTCTCGTGCATCGTCGCGGCCGTGCTGGGCGGATTGGTGGGTGCGCCAATCGTCGTGCGCGCGCCGGTGCGGTTGGTGCAAGGCGTGGTTGGCGTGGCGCTCGTAATCGCCGCGGGCCTCTATGCGATGAGCAACTTGAATCTCTTCCCAGTCGGCGGTTCGCTGACCGGCTTTTCGCCGCCTTTCCTTGCCGCAGCCATCGCGCTGCACTTCGTGCTCGGCGCCTTGATGGCGTTCGGCATCGGCATGTACGCGCCGTCCTTGATTTTCCTCAGCTTGATGGGGCTGGATCCGCGACTAGCGTTTCCGATCATGGCGGGCGCCTGCGCATTTCTGATGCCGTCGACGGGTTTCCGCTTCATCACCTCGGACCGCATCGACCTTCGCGTCGTGCTTGGCCTCGCCATAGGCGGCATTCCCGCCGTCCTTGTGGCGGCGCTGATCGTGAAGGAATTGCCGATCGTTTGGTTGCGCTGGGGCGTGGTCGTAGTTGTGCTCTATGCGGCGCTTCTGTTGCTGCGCTCGGCGCTGGCCGGAGAGAAACCGGCCGCGCCGGCCTCGGTGGCGGCGCCATGAAGAGACTAGCTCTTGCGGCCGTGGCGCTGATGCTGCTGGTGTCCCCCGCTTCGGCGCAAAGCGCCGGCGAAACGCTTGCGCGGCTCTTGGAAGACGAACGTGCGTTTGTA
>CALBSY010000301.1 GCA_937967725.1 uncultured Alphaproteobacteria bacterium
AGCGCCACAACGCAGTTTCCTCGCCGGCGATGCCGCCGCTGCCTGACATCGTGCTGGAGTCGATCGTCAAGCTTGCGCTGGCGGAGGATCTCGGCGCGGCGGGCGACGTGACGACGGATGCGCTGATCGATGCGGACGTCGACGGCCGCTGGGCGGTGCGCGCGCGCGAAGCTGGCGTCGTGGCGGGGCTCGACGCAGCGACACTGGCGGGATGGCTGATCGATCCGGATATGGTGTTCGAAGTGACCGCGCATGACGGCGCGGTAGTGGAAGCCGGAGACACGATCCTGGAGATCGAGGGCGCGGCGCGTTCGGTGCTGACCGCCGAACGCACCATGCTGAATTTTATCGGGCGACTCTCCGGCGTGGCGACGCTGACGCGCGCCTATGCCGAGGCCGTCGAAGGCATGGGCGTCATCATCGCTTCGACGCGCAAGACGACGCCGGGCCTGCGCGCTCTGGAGAAACGCGCCGTGCGCCTGGGCGGCGGCGGCGCGCACCGGCACGGGCTCAACGACGCCATGCTGATCAAGGACAATCACATCGCCGCCGCCGGCGGCGTGCGCGAAGCGCTGGAGATGGCGCGCCAGGCGGCTGGGCATTTGATGGCGATCGAGATCGAAGTGGATTCACTCGATCAGCTGCGCGAGGTGATGAAGCCGCCAGTGGTGCCGAGCGCGGTCCTGCTGGACAATTTCTCGCTCGGCGATTTGAAGGCCGCGGTGAAACTGGCGAAAGGCCAGACGCTGCTGGAGGCATCTGGCGGCATCACACTGGAGAACGTGTTCGCCGTGGCCGAGACCGGCGTGGACGTGATCAGCGTCGGCGCTTTGACTCACTCGGCGGCAAGCTTGGATGTCGGGCTGGACGCGCTCTAGCCCTTCTTCAGAACCCGCTCTGTCGATGCCGGATACTTTGCCAGCAACGCCGCTGGCCGAATGGGCCGCGCCACGAGGTTGCCGCCGCAGTTCGGGCAGACGTTGTTGAGCTCGCCTTCAGCGCAAGGCGCGCAAAACGTGCACTCAAAGCTGCAGATGCGTGCGTCGGCGTCTGGCGGGAGATCGGTATCGCAGTGCTCGCAGTTCGGGCGGAGCTGAAGCATCAGGTATTGCCGGTCATGCGTTCGATCGCTTCGCGGCGTTTGGCGGCGAAGCCAGCGAAAAGTTGTTTGACGGCGGCGATGGTCTCTTCGTCGGCAGTTTCCGGGCGGCCGCTGTTGAAGGGTGGCGCGGGCGCGTACTCGATGGCGAGCTGGATCATCTTGGCGACGTCGGGACCGCGCAAATCGGCGACGATGGAGAGTGCGATGTCGATGCCCGCGGTGACGCCGCCGCCGGTGATGGCGTTGCCGTCGCGCACGACCCGCCCCGGATCAGGAATGGCGCCAAACATCGCAAGCAATTCACGGTACGCCCAGTGCGAGCCGGCGCGCTTGCCGTTGAGCAGACCCGCGGCGGCAAGGATGAGCGAGCCGGTGCAGACGGAGGTGACATAGGTTGCGGCTCCGCCCAAGCGCTTCACCTGCGCCATGAAGTCTGGGTCCTGCATGGCGTCGGTTTGACCCGGGCCGCCGGGCGCCATGATCATGTCGCAGCGTTCGATGTCAGCGAGCGCGCGCAGGTTGGCGAAGGTCAGTCCCATTTCAGTGACGAGTTCGCCGCCCTGTTTCGACGCGATGATGACTTCTGCGCCGGGCATGCGGGCGAGCACTTCATACGGCCCGGTGAAATCGAGCTGGGTCAGGCGCGGATAGAGAATGAAGACAATGCGGAAGGGATCGGCCATGGCGCTGCTCCGTACGCGCGCAACATGGCGCATTTCGCAGCGTCAGAGAACTCCCCACGGCGCTTGACGGCGCGGGCGGTTCAGCCGACGAGACGTGCATGACCGAGCAGCAAAAATCGATCTTCATCACCGGCGCCGGATCCGGCATCGGGCGCGCCACGGCGCAATTGTTCGCCGAGCGCGGCTGGTTCGTCGGCTTGTTCGATGTGAACAGCGACGGGCTGCAAGAAACCGCCGCGCTGCTGCCGGAGGGCCAGCGCATTTCGATGACGTTCGACGTGCGCGACCGTTCCGGCTGGGCGCGCGCGGTGGATGCGTTCGGACAAGCCACCGGGCGGCGCATGCATGTGCTGTTCAATAATGCCGGCGTCGGCCGTGGCGGCTTCATCGACGAGATGGAGGCTGACGACATCGATCTTGTGATCGACGTGAATCTGAAAGGCGTGCTCTACGGCGTCGCCGCCGCTCTGCCGTTGCTGCGTGAAACGCCGGGCGCGCGCATCGTCAACACCGCTTCGGTCGCCGGCGTGATGGGGGCGCCGCGCATGGCCGTGTATTGCGCGACCAAGTTCGGCGTGCGCGGCCTGACGGAATCCCTCGATATCGAATTGGCGCGCTATGGGGTGCGCGTGACGAGCCTGATGCCGTGGTTCATAGACACCGCAATCCTCGACAACGTCGCCGGCAATTCGAACCGGCAATTGCGCGACACTCTGAAGGAGAACAAGACGCCCATCTATCCCGTGCGCATGGCCGCCGAACGCGCGTGGGACGCCGCGCACGGCAGCGAGATTCACTACATGGTCGGTAAAGAAGCCGAGCGCGCGCGCTTCTTCGCGCGCTTCTTTCCGAATGCGATGCGCAACCGGCTAAAGACGATGATGTCGGACGAATAGCTTAGGTGTTGACTTCGCCGCCGCTCTCGACCGGTGCATCAGCGGCGTCGGTTTCGGGCGTTTCCGGCGCGGCCACCTCGGCGGCAATCGCGGCGGCGGCGGCGGCGGCGGCGGCGGCATCCGCTTCCGGAATGAGATCGCCGGAGCGGCGCGCGGGCGCCGCGGCGCGGCGGCGAGCCAAGGCTTCCTGATACACGGCGCGCTCGGCCCCGCGCGGGAAGCGATAGAATTTGTGCACGCCGATCTGCGTTGTCGGCACCAAGCCTGAATTCCAAACCGGGTTCACAGCGGTGGTGTGATAGTGGGTGGCGTGCTGCGTCACGGGGCGCGTGTAGCCGAGCATCACAGCGGTGGCGACGCGCTGGGCGCGATCCCAGGCGCGGCCGCGCGGACGATGGCCAAGCGAGCCGTCGCAGGTGAAGGTGAACTGGCAGCCGGTGGCGCGCTGCGAGCCCTGATAGACGACGCCGCAGATCGAGTTCGGATAGGCGCGCGAGCGCACCCGGTTCATGATCAATTCAGCGACGGCGA
>CALBSY010000302.1 GCA_937967725.1 uncultured Alphaproteobacteria bacterium
GCGAAGATGCGCACCAGGTCGATCTGAACGAGCCGCGTCCAGGCGTGTGCGGGGGCGAGCACGGCCTGCGGGACGAGGTGGACCGCCGACAGCGCGCCCGACGATGGCGGCTCGCCGAGGAGACCCGCCTCGGCGTCGCTGTCGCCCGCGCGGAGCAGGCAGCGCACAAGGAAGCGCATCTGACGGCTGTCATCGACGACAAGCACGTGCACATCGCTGGCCGACGCCATTTTCACTCCCCCGCCTGCAGGGCACAGGAAACGGCGCCAACAGCAAACAGACAGTAAACTTACGCCAACCAAGAAGAATAGGCGGCGCGGACAACCGACTCAAAAGCTGTGCGCCACCGGTTACTCGAAAAATCTGAAAAGTGACGCGACGTTCAACTTAGGGCGAATCCACAAGAACCAATTCGGCATTCGCCGTGGCGGCGACGCGGATACTATCTTCGTCGCGGATCGCCGCTCCATCGCGAGCGCCCAATTCTACGCCGTTCACGGTGGCTGCTCCTTTTGCCAGGGCCACATAGGCGTGGCGGCCCGAACCGAGCGGATAGTTGACGCTTTGTCCCTTTTCCAACGTCGCGGCGAGCACGCGCGCGTCCTGGCGGATCGGCAACGCGCCAGCCGCCTGGTCCTCTTCAAAGCCTGACGCGAGCGTAACCAGCGCGCCAGCGCGCGCCGCCTTCGGAAATTTGGCCGCGCCCCAGAAGGGTTTCCCGCCGCGCACCTTTGGCAGAATCCAGATTTGGTAGAGTGTCGTCGCCTCATCTTCGAGATTGTACTCGGCGTGGGTAACGCCTGACCCGGCGCTCATCACCTGCACGTCGCCCGCTTCAGTGCGGCCACGATTGCCCCTGGAGTCTTGGTGCGTAAATGCGCCGGTGCGGACGTAAGTGATAATCTCCATGTCGGCATGCGGATGGGGCGGGAAACCGGTCTTCGGTTGGATCGTGTCGTCATTCCACACGCGGAGTGCGCCCCACTGCATACGCGCGGGATCACGATAGCCGGAAAACGAAAAATGATAGCGGGCGGCTAGCCAATCGGCGTCAAACTTACCCAGGCTGTCGAAAGGACGCTTCTCGATCATGCATGACCTCTTCAACCGCCAATGTGGACTCTGTTCCGAACCACGCCAAGTCACAGCCGTGACACTGACCCCGCCGGGAGGCGGCGGGCGAGTGGTAGTGGCCGGGGAGGGAACGATCATGAAGCTAAGTCATGTCCTGGCGGCCTGCGCCGCGCTCGCGCTCGCCGCTTGCGGCCAGTCCGAAGCGCCGGCGCCGGAAGCGCCGCCCGAACCGCAATCGCTGCTTGAACAGCTGCGAGCGTTGCCTGCTGAACAGCAGCCGGTGTTCGCGTATCAGCAGCTCGCCGCGTATCAGCAAGCCAATCCTGAGGCGCAGCCGACTTGCACCGCCGTGCGCGCCACAGAATCTCGCGGCGTCATCCCAGAGAACATCGATCCGGAGAGCGCTTATGCGCCTTATGTCGGCGATCTGGTGTTTTCGGTGCAATGCGGCGCGCTGATAAGCGCCACGCGCTACGACCCGAACGAGCATTGGCTCGTCGTGTTCCAGGAGGGCGCGACAGCGCCGACAGTGGTGCACTGCGCCGGTCCGCGTAATTCGGACGTCTGCCCGCGGCAACTTCCACTTGTGACAGCAGCGCCCTAAGGCGCGCGCAAGAACCGGCCCTGCTCAGCGCCTTCGGCGTCGAGCAGGATCAGCGTATTACCTTCAACGCGCGCCGCTCGCGTAGCTTCGAGCGCGCCGAGGAAGTTGCGCTCAATCGACATCGCTGGCTCATCGCAAGCCATTCGGGTCGCGCCGATCGCCGAGAACGTGAGGCGGTCGCCGTTGCGCGTATATTGGCCGAACCAGCGATTGCAGCCCGCGAACCCGGAGGCGCCATCGTCCGCGAACGTGATGGTTGGCGCTCGGAGCGCCCGCGTCGCCATGACCCATTCTCCGTTCAGCGTCGCCGTCCCGCTGCCGCCGCCGAGTTCGACCGTTTGACTACACGCAGCAAGCGCTGTGGCCAGGGCGAGAAGGAGCGCGCGCATGTTGACCTCCTATACGGGATCCCACGGAAACACCGACGCGCTGGCGCCGACATCGGTAAAATTGGCGCGCATGGCAGGTAGCGCGTGGTCGATAATCGTTTCCGGCGACCACCCCTCAAGCCGCGCCATGCCACGGATGGGGCGCGGCTGGTTGAACAGGAAAATCTCGTTGCCGCGCACAGCGAAAATCTGGCCGGTCGTGTCCTTGGCGCCGTCGGCGCAGAGCGCCACGGCCAGCTGCGCCACCTGATCGGCGCGCATATTTTTCTTGATGCGCTCAACGCGCGCGGCGCTGGCCTCATCCTTCACCGGAATTGACGCGATCATCCGCGTCCATGCGAACGGAGCGATGATGTTGGAGCGCACATTCTTGGGTGCGCCTTCCATGGCGATGATGCGCGACAATCCCATCACACCCAGCTTGGCGGCTGCATAATTAGCTTGGCCGATGTTGCCGATCAGACCTGAAGTCGATGTGAACAGCACATAGCTGCCGTCCTGTTGTTCGCGAAAGTGTTCCACCGACGCGCGCGTCACGTTGAATGCGCCATGCAGGTGAACGTCGATCACCGCCCTCCAATCCTCGGGCGGCATTTTGTGGAACATGCCGTCGCGGAGGATGCCTGCCGGATTGATAATCGCATGCAGGCCGCCGAATTCTTTCTTCGCCTGCGCCACCATCGCAGCCACTGCGTCGTAATCGGCGACGCTGTCGGAGTTAGAGATTGCCACGCCGCCCGCGGCGCGGATTTCCTTGGCCACGTCTTCAGCAGGTCCGGAGGAGCCTGCGTCCTCTCCTTTGAGGCCGCCGCCGAGATCGTTGACCAGCACTGCCGCGCCCGCGCGCCCCGCCAGCAACGCGCATTCCTTGCCGATGCCGTTGCCGCCGCCTGTAACGATCACGACTTTGTCTTTGAGCACGCCCATCAAGATTTCTCCGCTTCGTGCGTGAGGTTTACCGCGCTTTGCGCGGCTGGTGGAAGCGTCTCGGGCTCGAAGCCGTCTGCTTTCGCAAGGTCGGGGAACAAGCGCATCCATCCCGCGGACGCGATCACCGCCGCGATACCTCCAATGGTCACCGCCATGACGGGTCCGAAGAAACGGGCCATCAAACCCGCTTCGAAGTCGCCCAATTCGTTGGAGGCTGAGATGAACACGAAGCTCACCGCCGCCACGCGCCCGCGCATCGCGTCCGGCGTGGCGAGCTGGATCAAGCTCTGCCGGACATAGACAGAGATCATGTCTACGCCGCCGGCCACTGCAAGCGCGACCGCTGTGAGCCACAAATGTTCGGACAGCCCGAACACAACGGTCGCGACGCCGAACGCGATGGTGGCGGCGAACATCCACATACCCACGCGCCGGCGCAGCGGATTGATCGCCAACCAGAGCGCCACCAACGCCGCGCCCACGCCCATGGCTGATCGCAGCACGCCCAATTCGCTCGGTCCCGCATGCAGGATATCGCGCGCGAACACCGGTAGCAGCGCCACCGCGCCAGCCAGCAGCACAACCACCAAGTCGAGCGAAATGGCGCCGAGCACGATCTTGTTGCGCCACACATAGCGCAAGCCATCGACGATCCTGCCGGTGGTGCGCGCGTC
>CALBSY010000303.1 GCA_937967725.1 uncultured Alphaproteobacteria bacterium
ATGACGGGCAGGGCGCCCACCGCGTCAAGATCGTCGCGCACCGCGTCCGGAAGGCGGACCACCACGTCGAAGCGACGGTCGCCTTCGAATACAAGGCCGGCCTCGCGCCCGCCCATCGCCGTCGCCACCGTGTCGGTGACCTCTGCGAGCGATAGCCCATAGCGCGAGATGGCGTCGCGGTCGAAGGCGATGTCCAGGGTAGGGAAGCCGCCCGTTTGCTCGACCTTCACGTCGGCAGCGCCGGGAATCGATTGAACGATCGCCGCGATGCGGCCCGCAGCCTCGCTGAGTTCGTCGAGATCGTCGCCATAGACCTTGATGGCGACATCGCCGCGCACGCCGGCGATGAGTTCATTGAACCGCATCTGGATCGGCTGGCTGAATTCGTAATTGTTTCCGATCAGCTGATTGAGCCGCTCGCTCATGCGTTTCATCAATTGTGACTTTGGGGATTTTGGATTCGGCCATTCGCTGCGGGGACGCAGAATCACAAACGAGTCCGAGATGTTAGGCGGCATTGGATCGGAGGCGACTTCCGCTGTGCCGGTCTTGGAGAAGACCAGAGCCACTTCGGGAAACTCCGACAGCGCCTGTTCGATGCGGCGTTGCATGGCGAGCGATTGATCGAGCGAGGTCGAGGGAATGCGAACCGCCTGCACAGCCATGTCCTGCTCGTCGAGCGTCGGCACGAATTCACGTCCCAAGGTCATAAAGATCCCGCCCGCGAGCAGGAAGACGGCAAGCGCGCCGCCAATAACCGGCCACGGCCGCTTCAGCGAGAAGTCGAGACCGGGTTCATAATAGCGTCGCGCCACAGCGATTGGCCGGACTTCCTTCTCCGAGACCTTGCCGCGCATCAGCACCGCGACCATGGCGGGCACGAAGGTCAGTGAGAGCACAAAGGCGGCCGCCAGCGCCAGCATCAGCGTGATGGCCATCGGCGCGAACATCTTGCCTTCAACGCCAGCGAAGGTGAGCAGCGGCGCGAACACAAGCAGGATGATGATTTGTCCGAACACGACGGGCTGGATCATTTCCCGCCCGGCCTCGGTCGTTTCGTGCATCCGCTCCGACAGCGTCAGCAGCCGGCCTTCCGCGTGCTGGCGTTCCGATAATCGCCTCAAGCAATTCTCGATGATGATGACTGTCCCGTCGACGATGAGACCGAAATCGAGCGCACCCAGGCTCATCAGATTGCCGGAGACGCCAAAGAAGTTCATGCCCATCGCCGTCATCAGCATCGACAGCGGGATAATGAGCGTCGCGATGATGGCCGCGCGCACATTGCCGAGCAGCAGGAAGAGCGTGGCGGCGACCAAGAGCGCGCCTTCGGCCAGATTGCGCTCCACGGTGGCGATGGTGGCGTTGACCAGGCTCGACCGGTCATAGACGACTTCGGCCTCGACCCCGGGCGGCAAGGTGCGTTGAATCTCCTCAAGCCGTCGCGCGGCGCCGGCGGCAACGGTGCGTGAATTGCCGCCGGTGATCATCAGCACCGTGCCGACCACGACTTCGCGGCCGTTGGCGGTGGCGGCGCCGGTGCGCAGCTCGCCGCCGATGCGCACATTGGCGACATCGCGCACGGTGATCGGCACGCCGTCGCGGGTAGCGACGACGGCTTCGGAGATTTCCTCCAGCGTGCGGATGCGGGCGTCGGCGCGCACCAGGAACGCCTCGCCGCCGCTCTCGACGAAGTTCGCGCCGACAGAGATGTTGGCGCGCTCGAGCGCCTCGGCCAGTTCGGAAAACGAAATACCGTAGGCAGAAAGGGCGCCTGCATCCGGCTCGACGACGTATTGTTTCTCGTAGCCGCCGATCGAATCGACACCGGCGACGCCGTTCACGGCGCGCATTTGCGGGCGGATGATCCAATCCTGCACCGTGCGCAGATAGGCCGCTTGCGAGACGGGATCGTCCAGCCGCTCGCCTTCGGGGGTCAGAAACACGTCCTCGCCTTGCCAGCCCGGCTCGCCCGGATGCGCGCGTCCGCCTTCGGCGTTGGGATCGGCGTAGCGCACCGTCCACATCAGCACTTCGCCAAGGCCGGTGGAGATCGGCCCCATCTGCGGTTCGACGCCATCGGGTAGGGCTTCGCGCGCCTGCGTCAAACGTTCCGAGACTTGCTGGCGCGCGAAATAAATATCGACGTCGTCGTTGAAGACGGCTGTCACCTGGCTGAAGCCGTTGCGCGAAATCGAGCGCGTGCTTTGCAGTCCGACGATGCCCGACACGACTGTCTCGACCGGATAGGTGCCGAGGCGGTCGATGTCGGCGGGACCGAATTGGGGCGCCATCGTGTTGCTCTGGACCTGG
>CALBSY010000304.1 GCA_937967725.1 uncultured Alphaproteobacteria bacterium
CCTGTTCAACGATGAGCGGGCGCAGGGTCAGTACGGCGCTTACACATCGCTTGTGTATTTGATGCCGCTGATCGGCGGCTTCCTCGCCGACCGCTATCTCGGCAACCGCAAGGCCATCGCCTTCGGCGCGCTGCTGCTTGTGGGCGGTCACTTCATGATGGCCGTGGAGCAGGCGCCGGCGACGCAAACGCTCACTTATCAAGGGCAGACCTACGAGTTCGCCGCCGAGGGCCGCCAGGACCGGCGCGAGACTTGGCTGGTCGTGAATGGCGAGCGCTACGAATACGGGCCGGCCGAAGGCGGCGGCATCGCCATCGAAGGTTTGCCCGCAGGCGCCGCGCTTCCGAGCGTGCTGCCGGCAGGCAGCTACACCATGGGCGTAGAGAACGCCGCGCAATCGTTCTTCGGCACGGGCTTCACGTACGTCGATATCTTCTACCTCGCGCTGGCGCTCATCATCATGGGGGTGGGCTTCCTGAAGGCGAACATCTCCTCGATCGTCGGCCAGCTCTATACGCAGGACGATCCGCGCCGGGATTCCGGCTTCACGCTCTACTATTTCGGCATCAATCTCGGCGCGTTTTGGGCCTCGATCCTTTGCGCCGGTTTGGGCGCGACCTATGGCTGGTGGGCGGGCTTCGGCCTCGCCGGCATCGGCATGCTGCTCGGCTATCTCGTGTTCGTGCGCCGGCGCTTGCTCTTCTTCACGCCTGGACCCGCGCAACTGCCGGACGAGGTCGGCCAGCCGCCCGAGCCGGAGAAGCTGCGCAAAGGCGTGATCGGTCCGATCAGCCGCGAGCACATCATCTATCTGCTCGGCTTCGGCGGCGTTGCGGCTGCGTGGTGGCTGGTGTCGCGCGAGCAGGTGGTGAACTGGATGCTGCTGGGCGCTGCTGTGCTCGTTCTGCTCTATTTCATCGTCTACATGATCCGCAAATGCACGGCGATTGAATCCCAGCGCATCATCCTGGCGCTGATTTTGATCTCGGCCGCGACGGTGTTCTGGACGTTGTTCGAACTGGCGGGCACCGCGCTCAACCAGTTCGCGGAACGCAACACGCAACTGCCGTCGAACGGATTTTATTCCGTCACCGCCGGCCAGACGCAGAGCTTCAATGCCGGCTTTATCCTGATCTTCGCGCCGATCTTCGCCGCGATCTGGGCGTTCCTGGAAAAGCGCAAAGCCGATCCCAACGACGTCGCCAAATTTGCGCTCGGCCTCGTGCAGGTGGGCGCGGGCTTCCTCGTCCTGGTGTGGGGCGCGCAATTCGCCGACGACTCTTATCGCGTGCCGCTGGTCTTCTTGGTCCTGCTGTACCTGCTGCACACGACCGGCGAGCTTTGCCTCTCGCCGGTTGGGTTGTCGGCCATGACCAAGCTCGCCCCGGCGGCGATCGTCTCGACCGTGATGGCGACCTGGTTCCTTTCCAGCGCCGGCGCCCAAGCCTTAGGCGCCCAGATCGCCAAGCTGACCGCGGCCGAGACCGTCGGCGGTCAGGTGCTCGATCCGGCGGCCGCGCTCGCCACTTATGTCGAGGTATTTCAGATGCTTGGGATCGGCGCGGTCAGCCTCGGCGTGATCTTGGGCGTGTCTTCGATCTGGCTGCGCAAGCTCGCCCACAAAGGGGTGAGGGACGTTGGCACGCGCTCGCAAGGCGGCAAGCCCGTACCGGCTGAGTGAAGCGTGGTTAAGTATCCGGCGCAACGTCTGTTCTCCGTTGGGCCCGTCTCTTTTGGAGGCTGATTTAGCGCCGGACGGGGCGGGGACGCCCCCGTCTCCGGCCCGCCCGATTTCGACGCTCCAGCGCCGCAATCCAGCGCGGCTCCGGCCCCGATTGAAGATTACAACCGATTCACGGTCGGTCCGCGGCCGCGAAAAGGAGACCTTGATGGCCCGTGCCCGTTCGACCCGCTCCACCAGGAAGCCTACGGCGGCTGCGGAGCAGGGCCGTCCGGAGGTCATGGACCTGTTGTTGGGCTGGAAATCGGACGACGGCGGCAAGCTTCCCATCGGCTTCGGCGCCCCGCGCGCTGCGGAGCCGGTCCCGGACGGCGAAGTCCCTATCCTTTACGGGGAAGACCGCCATCTGGTGACCATTGCCCCGACCGGCGCCGGCAAAGGCCGCGGCGTCATCATCCCGAACCTGCTGCGTTTCGAGGGCTCGGTGATCGTCATCGATCCAAAGGGTGAGACTTGGCACGTCACCCATCGCCGCCGGAAGGAAATGGGCCAGGAGGTGCGGCTGCTCGATCCGTTTGGCGCTGTTTCCAAGAAGACCGACGCGCTGAATCCGTTTGATCTGTTCAATCGGCCAGGCGCGCTGCTGGATGCCGATGCCGAAATGCTTGCGTCGTTGCTGGCTGGCGATGTGGGGTTCCACAAGGAGCCGTTCTGGGACAATTGGGGCCGATCGCTCATGGCCGGCGTGATCGCCGCCGTCGCCGAAACAGCGAACAAGAGCGAACGCCATTTTGGCAAAGTCCGCGAAATCCTGATGAGCGACGACGCGGTCTATAATCTCGCCGCGTTGATCGAAAATCACGAGGAGCTGAATCGGCTCTCGAAGCAGAACATCTCTTCGTTCTTGCCGATTACCGAGCAGACGCGTTCGGGGATTCTCTCTACGGCGCAGAGCTATCTGAAGGTCGTGAACTCAGACTCTGCGCTGCGTTCGCTGTCGAAATACACCATCAGCCTGGATTCTGTGAGGCGCGGCGACCCGATGACGATCTACATCTTACTTCCGCCGGACAAATTGGAAAGCCACGGCGCACTGCTGCGCCTGTGGGTCGGCGCGCTGATGCTGACGGTGATGGGACGCAAGCGGCGCCCGAAGCGTTCGACGCTCTTTTTGCTCGACGAATGCGCCCAACTCGGCGAGTTCGGGCCGCTGCGCCAATCGATGACGCTTTTGCGCGGCTACGGCCTGCAAGTATGGCCGTTTTTCCAGGATTTGAGCCAATTGCAGCGGCTCTACCCGAAAGATTGGCGCACCATCTTCAACAACGCCGGCGTGTTCCAGCTCTTCGGCGTCGCCAATCATCTCATGGCGAAAGAGTCGAGCGATCTGATCGGCGATGTCGACGCGGACTTGCTGCGCAGCATGGCCAAGGACCGCCAGATCATCGCCGTTTCGAACGAAAAGGCGATCAGCGCGCGGCTGCCGGACTATCTGATGGATGCGCCGTTCGCCGGCCAGTGGGACGCGAACCCGATGTTCGAACCGGATCCGGGTCCCAAGCGCCGGGCGCCTCGCGCGCGCTAGAACGTGCCGCTCAGTTCGAGGATGAACCAAGGCGCTTCCCGGAACTGGCGCTGACGCAAATCGCGCTGAGTGTTGGCCCCGGCGCGGCCCAGTGCATTGCCGCCGCCATCGACTTCATTAAAGAAGCGCCGGTCGCGGTTGATCGTTCCGTCGAACGCGTTGGCGATCCAGCCGCGCAGTTTCATGTTGTTCGGCAGCGCTGTGGTCTCGACGAAGATGTCGACCCACGGGCCTTCCTGGCTGGTGTCGATTTCGTTGAAGCGATACGCCTGAAACTCGCCCTGCTGGAAGATGCTGAAGCCCCAGGCCATGCGCAGGTCGGTAAGGTCTTGCCTGAAGTCGCTCTCGATCTGCGATCCCGGCGAGCACCCAATGGGGCTCGGCTGGCCGGTGATCGCATTTTCCCCCTCCGGATGACGCAGATAGCCTTCGATCGTCAGGCGCCCGCCAGGAATGAAGCTGATCGGCGTGGAAAAGTTCACATCCAGACGGGTTTGCTCACCGTCGCCGATATTGCCGGGCGCATCGAAAACGATGTCGGGGTTCGGCGGATCGGGCACGCGGATCAGCACCAGATCGGCGACATCCGTGATCTGCCGATGCGAAAGCGTCAGCCCTAGGGCTGCGCCGCCAGGGAAGCGGAAATCGGCGCCAAGCTCATAGACCCACGCGGTGTAGGGCTCGAGATCGGGATTGCCGCCGGAGATCAGTGCGTCCGCCACCGCCGCAGCGGAGACGAAATCGCCAAAGTCGAGTTGGCCCACGTCACGGTACACGCGAAAGCGCGCTTGGTCGTTGCCGCCGAACGTGCGGGACAGCTGGATCGATGGTTTCCAATATGAAAGTTCGACCTCTTGGTTGGCGTCGCCGGTGAAATTGAGCGTCGACGTCTCCCAGGCGAGGCGGGTTTCAAGCGACCATGCATCGGTTGGTCGCCATGTGTGCGAGCCGAAAAATTCCGCGCGCTCCTCCTCGACGAGCACGTTCGAATTGGGAATGAGGATCGCCGTGCCGTTCTCGGCGTACTCAAGCGACTGCTCCAGTGAATTGAAGGCGCCTTCGCCGCCGAACTCGATGCGGTGACGCGCCCCAAGCGGGCGGGCGAGTGTTGCGCGGAAAATCGTCTCGCCAGTGTCCTGCTGCACGTCCTGCAAGTAGGTGAAGTCGTTGGGTCCGAGATAGTCGATGTTCTCACCCACTTCCTCGCTCTCGTAACGCGAGCGGTTGGCGAGACCAATCAGAGCGAGCGACCACGGACCGAAATCGCGGTCATAGTTGAGGCCGAATTCGAACCCGCGGCGCTGTTCGTCATACTCCGTCAGCAAGTCGCGCACTGGCGCATCGCTCAGATCGGTGAAGAAATAGTCGCTGTCGGCGTGGAAACGCCATGCGTTGACCTGCGTGTTTGCAGCCAGTCTACCGCCGAACAACGGAAACGCGATGTTGCCGTTAAGCGTGCCTTCGCGGAAGTCGCGCGGCGAAGGGGTGTCGACGTTGAAGACATGTGTGTCCGCGGGATTGTAGAGTTCGCGCCAGCCCGGCAGGTCGCGGTATTGACTGAAAACCGAGCCGCCGATGCCGTATTCGACTTGGCCGGCGCGTCCGCTGTAGGAAAGTTCGCCGCGCGGCGCGAAAACTTCGCGCGAGGTGTATTCGAAGCCCGCCTCATAGACGCCGCTTCCCGCGGTCGGCGTTCGCACCACATTCAGCAGCACCGATTGACCTGATGCGTCGCCAGCCACGGCCGCGCCGCGAAGCACTTCAAGGCGCACCACTTGGTTGGCGGGGATGCGCGAGAGAATGCCCTCAAGCGACTGGCTCCGGGCGTCAATGCGGTCGTGTTCTACACGCTCAACGGCTATTTGATGGGCCGC
>CALBSY010000305.1 GCA_937967725.1 uncultured Alphaproteobacteria bacterium
GCGGCGCTCTTGGGCGGGGCGGGCGTCATCGGCGACGGGGCCAGCGTCGCGGTCGAGCGCGTCGAGCGCGGCCAGGACGCAGGAGCGGGTCAGCTCCAGGTCGGTGAACAGCTTAGCGGCGCGGTGCTGCAGCGCCTGAAAGCCGCCGATCACTTGGCCGAACTGGCGGCGGGTTTTCAGATACCCGGTGGTGATCTCGAACGCTTCGCTGGCTTGGCCGAGCATTTCGGCGGCGAGACCGATGCGGGCGCGGTCGAGGATGGCGTCTATCACATCGGCGCCGCCCTGCATCGGCTCTGCCGGTACACTGTCAAACGTCAGATCGGCGGCGCCGCGGCTGTCGACGGTGATGAGCTCGCGGCGCGTGAGGCCCCGCGCGTCGGAGCGCACGAGATAGAGCGCGGCTTCGCCGGCGATGTGGCCGTCGGCGACATAGGTTTTCTGGCCGCTGAGTTTGCCGCCCGAGGCTTTCAGCGTGCTCATGCCCGGTGCGTGATGCGCGCCCTCGTCTACCGCGAGCGTCGCGATCACGCCGCCCGCGGCGATCCTGGGCAGCCATTCTCGCTTCTGCTCATCCGTTCCCGCCAGCAGCAACGCGCTGGCGCCGGCGCAGGCGCTCGAGTGCAGCGGCGAGGCCACCAGCGTTCGCCCCGCTTCCTCCAGCACGGCGCCGAGCGCGACATAGCCCAAGCCGGCGCCGCCGAACTCTTCGGGGATGATCACGCCGGCGAAGCCGAGCGCGGCGATTTCCCGCCACAGATCGGGGTCGCGGCCGTTCTGTTTGGCGTCGCGCTGTTTGCGCAGGCGCGAGACCGGCGCCTGCTCGCGGAAGAAGTCGCGCGCGGAGTCTTTCAGCATGCGCTGTTCGTCGTTGAGCGTGAATGTCATTGCGTGTCCCTCAGGCCCAAGACGCGCTTGGCGACGACATTGAGGTTGATCTCAGTGGTGCCGCCTTCGATCGAATTGCCCTTTGAGCGCAGCCAGCCTCGGGTGGTTGCGATATCCTCAGGCGCGAAGCCCTCGCCGGCCCAGCCGAGGCCGCGATTACCGGCCGCCTCCACCATCAACTCGCAGCGTTCCTGATTGAGATTGGCGCCGGCGACTTTGAACATCGAAGCCATGTGGCTGACGTTCTGCCCGGCCTTCGCCTCCTCTTGCGCGCGCTGCGTCGAGATCGCGTAGGCGCGCTCGGTCATCTTATGCGCGGCGATGCGCGCGCGCAGGTCGCGGTCGGCCAGTGCGCCATCTTCCAGGCCGACGTGGCTCTTGGCCAGATCGACGACATCAACGCGCGTGTTGGAGCCGAAGCCGGAAATGTTGGTGCGCTCGTATTGCAGCAGCCGCTTGGCGATCTCCCAGCCGCCGTTCAAGCGGCCGACCATGGCGCTCTTGGGGATCTTCACGTCAGTGAAGAAGGTCTCGCAGAAGGGCGAGGAGCCGGAGATGAGCTTGATCGGGCGCGTCTCGACGCCCTTCGTGGTCATGTCGATCAGCACGAAGGAAATGCCTTCGTGCTTCACGCTGGTATCGGTGCGCACCAGACAGAAGCACCAATCGGCGTAATTGGCGTAGGAGGTCCACACTTTCTGGCCATTGATCAGCCAGTGATCGCCCTTGTCCTCGCATTTGGTTTGCAGACCGGCGAGGTCGCTGCCGGCGCCCGGTTCGGAATAACCCTGGCACCAGCGGATTTCGCCGCGCACGATCTTCGGCAGATGCTCCTGCTTCTGCTCTTCGTTGGCGTATTCGAGCAGCACCGGGCCGAGCATCCAGATGCCGAATGAGAACAACGCCGGGCGCGCGCCGATGCGTTTCAGTTCGCCTTGCAGCACGCGGTTCTGCTCGGCGCTAAGACCGCCGCCGCCGTAAGCCGCCGGCCAAGTCGGCGCCGTCCAGCCCTTGGCGCCCATGCGCTCGAGCCAAAGCTTGGCGTCCTCGCTCGGATATTTGGCGTTGCGACCGCCCCAGACGATGTCGTCCTCGCCGGCCATCGGCGTGCGCATCGATTGCGGACAGTTCTCTTCCAGCCAGGCCCGCGTCTCGGCGTGGAAGTGTTCCAGGTCTTGTGTCATCGCGCGTTTCCTCGCGCGCGAGTGTGCACCCGCGCGCCGCGCGCGTCACTCCTGCCGTTCCGTCACCTCCAGCCCCTCGGGCTGGCCGACCACCACGAAGGTGAAGTTTGCGGGATCGAACAGGCGGCGGATGACGCGGTTCACGTCGGCCAGCGTCACGGCGCGGATGAGATCGTTGCGGCGGTTGATGTAGTCGATGTCGCGCCCGGCGGTCTGATAGCCGTGCACGACCGACGCGATCTTGACGTTGCTGTCGAGATGGAGCGCGAACGCGCCGGTGAGATAGGTGATGGCGTCGTTGACTTCGGCCTGCGTGGCGCCTTCGTCGTAGAGCCGCTGCATCTCGGCGCGGATGACGGCGATGGCTTCGGCGGCGTTCTCGTTCTCGCTCTGGGCCGAGCCGCGGATCAGGGCCAGGTGGTCGCGCACGCTCGGGCTGGTGCCGATGCCGTAGACCAAGCCGCGCTGCTCGCGCACCTGATCCATCAGCCGCGCCGAGAACCCGCCGCCGCCGAGGATGTAGTTGGCGACCGCGAGCGGCACCCAATCGGGATCTTCGTCCTGGATGCCCGGCGCCGCGAAGACAATGA
>CALBSY010000306.1 GCA_937967725.1 uncultured Alphaproteobacteria bacterium
CCGCGCCGCCATGGTGTCGAACTTGCTGGTTGTGCTCTGCTCTGAACATGAGACTCAGCCCGTCGTGAACACAGGGTCGCTCTACCAATAGGACGATGGCGGATCGTAAAGCCTTCGCCTTGCGGCTCGATCCCGCGCTCTATGACGCCATCGCCCGGCTGGCGAATGCCGACCTGCGCAGCGTCAACGCGGAGATGGAGTGTCTGTTGCGCGAAGCATTGAAGGCGCGCGGCGTGCGTATCGCGCCGCGAGCGGAAACGGAGGGAGATTCCGATGTCGGTGACGAATAGGTCGATCGTCTTTCTCACGATCGCGTTCGCCTTCAGTTGGGCGGTGGCGGTGGGCGCCCACTATGCCGGATTGCGCGAAAGCGCGCCCGTCACGCTAATCCTGTTCGTTATGATGGCCGGCCCGGCCGTTGCCGCGCTGGTTTGCGCGTTCGCCTTCGAACGCGGCCGCCGTGTGGAAGCACTCGGCCTACGCTTCCGTCCAAACTGGTGGTGGCTGTTGGCGTGGCTCATGCCCATCGCACTCGCCGCGATCTCCGTCATCGCCACCATCTTGCTCTCCGACCGCACTTACGCCGACGCAGGCGCGGCCGCTGTTGCCGCTGCAGAAGCGCAGGGACAGGATCTCTCTCAGGTCCCGCCGTGGCTGATCGGCACGCCGTTCATCGTCACGATGTCGGTCCTGCTCGGCGCACTGATCAATACGCCCCTGCTCACCTTCACCGAGGAGCTTGGCTGGCGCGGTTACCTACACCATTTATGGCGCCCATCAGGATTCTGGCGCGCCTCGCTCGCCACCGGCGCCGTCTGGGGCGTCTGGCACGCGCCGGCGATTTTCTTCTACGGCCTGAACTATCCCGACCACGCTGTACTCGGTATCGACCTGTTCACACTCTACTGCATGCTGCTTTCGCCGATGCTCACGCTGGTGCGCGATCGCGGCGGCTCGGTGTGGGCGGCAGGCATTTTTCACGGTACGGTCAACGCGGTGGGCGGCCTGACCATTGTGATGGTCAGCGACCCAACTTTCCCGTGGAACGGCATTGTCGGTATAGGCGGATTTATCGCGCTGGCGCTCGGCTGCGCGCTCGTGCTGCTGTTGCAAAGGAAAGCGTCCGCCGCCTAAACCGGCGGCATGCAGACCAAAGCCTATTCACCTGATCCCAGCATCGCGTTCGCCGCCGCGAACGAAGTCTCCGGCTTCCAACGCCTCCTCTTCATCTCCGGTCAAGTGCCGGAAGACGAGGACGGCCACGTGCCGCCGGACTATCCCAGCCAATACCGTTTGGCCTGGGCCAACGTGGAACGCCAGCTCAAGGCGGCGGGCATGAGCTTCGACAACTTGATCAAAGCGACGATCTTCCTCTCCGACCGCGCCCTCATCGCGCAAAGCGCCGGCTTGCGCGCTTCAATCCTCGGCGAGCGAACGCCCGCGATCACCATCATTCTGTGCGGCATCTACGACGAGAAATGGCTGCTGGAGATCGAGGCCGTAGCAGCGGCCTGAGCGATGTTGTTCCGGCTAGTTCGTCAGCCTGAGCTGGCCGATGCCGCTGCCGATGGCGTGGAACACGGCATGGAGTTCGCCGGCATTTTCCGCGGTGAAGGCGTGATCGGCGTCGGTGGCGCACTCGCGCAGTAGCGTGCGGATCGACTGGCTCGGCTCACGGAACACGACCGTGTAGATCTCGGTGTCGTCGTCTTTAATATTATCACACAACGCGCTCAGGCGGCTGTTGACGTAGGCGACATACGAACTCTCGCTGTCGTCAATGTTGCGCCGATACTGCGCCGGCATGTCGCCTTCGAAATTGGTCCATTGCCCGCGGAAGCCGTAAGCGTTGTACGGCGACTCCAGGAGATCGTCTTCGGAGTTGACGTTCATATTGGTGTTCTCGCCGTCGGTCATGAGCACGATAACTTTGCGGACGTCCTCTTGCTCGGGATCGCGCCCTTGCGTGAACGGAACGCCTGGCGAAAGCACGCGCCAACCCCAGGCGAGGCCAACGGCGGAGTTAGTGCCCCCGCCGCTGATCACCCGCATGTTGTTGATCGCCGCGCTGATTGTGCTGTGATTGCTTGTAAGCGGCACGATCGGCGTGGGGCAGCCGCGGTTCGGGCCACGGGTGAATGGCGGCGACTGATCGATCGAGCCGTTGTCGCCGTCGTACTTGAACACCGAAAGTGTCCGACCGCCGTCACGCAGCGAGCCCGGCGGCAATGAATCGTCATCCAGCCAGTCGTTGAGCACGCCGTATTCGTTGTCGCTATCGTCGAGCCAGAAAAACGGCACGAACATGGTCGCTGGATTGCCGGCGCTGGGCGCGGCGTCAGTCACGTCGTACGGCTCGGGCCGCGCCTCGACGCAGCCGCTCCAGCCCACGTTTGGGACAAGATCGAAGAGATCGAAGTAGTTTATCTCGGATGGATTGTAGCCGTAGCAATAGCGCCCGCTTTTCTCCCAGCGGATCTCATAAGGAGAATCGCCCACGTCAGTATCGAGATGATTGCAATGGCCGCTGGAACGCCGGTTGTTTGTATATTCGCGCGTGATCAGCCGGTCTTCCAGCATCTCGCCGTTGTACGGCGCGGCGCCGGCCGTATCCATCCACGCAAGGTGCGAGGCTTGATTGCCGACATTGACCATCGTTTCGAACGGCACCAGGCCGACGGAAACACTGTCGCCGTCAAGCGCCAGCAACGAATCCACGAGATCGTTCGACGCGTCGCGCAGATCGTCGATGTCGTTGACCATCGAATACGTATTGTCCAGCACCAGCACTACCTCGATCGGCGGGCTCGCTTCAGATTGCGCTTCGGCATCGACGCGAAGACGCCAATCTTCATCGTTGATGAGCCGCGCCAAACTTACCGGCATCGGCATGCTGGCCTCGACGCGGTGGCCTCCGTCTTCCATCTGGCTGACGACGAAGGTCACCGGTCCGGTGGCGGCATCGCCCATCTCCGAGTCGAAAAATGTGCGCGCCGCCTCGCGGCGCTCACTCATCGAGCGGTGTGAACTGCGCTCCGCCACGAGCGCTGCGCCGTCCACAGCATTCTGCATCTGCGTGCGGATCATTTGCGCGCGGGTGAAGTCGATGGTGAGACCGATCAGGCTGAGCAGGACGCTGCCCATCAAGGCCCACATCATGGCCACGTTGCCGCGCTGGTCACGCCACAACGCGCCTCGGCGGCGGCCGCTTGCGCAGCGCTCCTGGCTCGTTTGCTTGTCCATAGCCGGACCAGCATGCCCGACGCGCCGTTAAGATGGCCTTTGCGTTTGTGACTTTTTTGACTGAGCACTCGCCCTTGCGCGCAAGGTAAAGCCCCGTTAAGCACGCGCGATCCGCTGAATGGATCGATTCTAGCCGCTGACCTTGCGTAGGTCCCAGGGGCGGAGCCGCATGCCGAAACGCACCGACATCAACTCGATACTGCTTATCGGGGACGGGCCCATCATTATCGGCCAGGCCAGCGGGTTCG
>CALBSY010000307.1 GCA_937967725.1 uncultured Alphaproteobacteria bacterium
CGGGCCGGGGCAGCGGCCGCTCAAAGCGGCGACAGCCGCCATCGTCGGCCTCGGCGGCCTTGGCGCCCCAGCCGCACTCTATTTGGCCGCTGCAGGCCTCGGGCGCTTGCGCTTGATCGACGACGACACGGTGTCGCTATCCAACCTGCAGCGGCAGATACTTTACCGGACCGATGAAGTCGGCGCGCGCAAGGTTGACCGCGCCCGCGCGCATCTGTCCGCTCTCAACTTAAACATTGAGATTGATGTTCGCCCTGAACGGCTGACTGACGCCAACGCCTCCACATTGCTCGCCGGCGCCGACATCGTGCTCGACGGGACCGACGATTTTGCGACGCGCTTCGCCGTAAATGCGGCATGCCGCGCGCTGCGCATCGCGCTTATTTCCGGGGCGGTTGGACGCTGGGACGGACAACTGGCGGTCTTCACGCCGGACGGACCCTGCTATCGCTGCCTGGTTCCCGAAGCGCCGCCTGATATCGAAACGTGCGCGCAAGCCGGCATTGTCGGCGCTCTTACCGGTGTGATTGGTTCGTTGATGGCGCTCGAGACGATCAAAGAAATCGCCGAAGCCGGCGAGAGCCTGGCCGGTCGCGTCCTCATTTTCGATGGCCTTGCCGCGACGGCGCGCACGGTCACACTTTCGCGCGATCCGGCGTGCCAGGTCTGCGGCGATGGCTGAGCAAGATTGGCCGGCGCTGCTGACGCAAGCGGCCTGGCGCGACGTCGAAACACGCAATCGCCTCGCCCAAAGCGGCGCGCTGTTCCACGGCTACAACGCCGAAATGGAAGCCGTGCATCTGGACAACGCCGCGCTGCTTTCGCGCGCGTTCGATGCATTGGGCTGGCCGACGCGCGCGAAGGTTGGCGATGAAGCCGCCGCCGCCGGAATGCTGATCGTGCAACATGCCATAAGCAGGCCAGATCTGCAGCGCCGCGGTCTTGCGTTGTTGCTCGGCGCTGTTGCCGCTGGAGAAGCGAACGCGCTCGACGCGGCCTATCTCTCCGACCGCATCGCCGTGTTTGAAGGGCGCCAGCAGACTTTCGGCACACAATTCGACTGGAGCGCCGACGGCTTGCTCTCACCCGCGCCGATTGCCGATCCAGAAAACGTAGACGAGCGCCGCGCCAGCGTTGGGCTGCCGCCGCTCGCGGAGACCATCGCGAAGATGCGCGCCGATGCCGCGGCGGAAGGCGAGACCGCGCCTGCCGACTTGGCGCAACGCCGCGTCGATTTTGAAGCCTGGGCGCACCGCGTCGGCTGGCGCGCTTGACCTCGCGGTCCCAGCCTCCATTCTGGCGCAGCGGAGGGTCAGATGGGACGCATTCTAGTCGGTCTGCTGGTGATCGTAGGGCTGGTGGCGATCGTCGCTGTCGGCGGTTATTTCGCGCTGAAGCGCCCCGACATTCCTTACGCCACGCTCGCGGCTGAATATGAGAGCAACGCTTCGCGCTACGCCGACCTGCCCGGCGGCATCCGCATGCATTACCGCGACCAAGGCGAAGGCCCGGTTTTGCTGCTGATCCACGGCTTCTCAGCGTCGCTGCACACCTGGGAGCCGTGGGTCGATCGCTTGGCTACAGGCGATCAGCGTCTAAACGATTATCGCGTCATCTCCATCGATCTTCCTGGCCACGGGCTGACCCGCGCGCCTGCGGGATACCAAGCGAACATCGACAACCTGCGCGACGCCGTCGCGGACTTCGTCCGCTTGCAAGGGCTGCAGCGTTTCGCCATCGCCGGCAGTTCGATGGGCGGCAATGTGGCGTGGGAATACGCGCTGGCGCACCCCGAGCATGTTGAAGCGCTTATCCTGGTCGATGCGTCCGGCTGGGAAGATACGCGGCCGGAGGCGGCGGAAGAGCCGGCCATATTCAAATTGCTGCGCAACCCGGTGGCGGGGCCGATCCTCAGCGGCCTCGACAATACGCGATTGATCCGCGAGGGCCTGGAAGCGTCGTTCTACGACGCCTCGCTCGTTACCGACGCCATGGTCGAGCGCTACGCGGAAATGTCGCGCGCGCCCGGCCATCGCGAAATATTATTGCAGCTGACGCTCGGCTTCCGTGACCGCAACTACGCGACGGCGGAACGATTGAGCGCGCTTGCCATGCCGGTTCTGATCCTAACTGGCGACACGGATCGCCTTGTGCCGCCTGAGCACGCCCGGCAATTCCACGATGCGATCCCCAACTCCGAATTGATCGTGTTCGAGAATGTCGGCCACATTCCGCAAGAGGAAATTCCCGACGAATCCGCCATGGCCGTGCATGAATTTCTCTACCGCATTCACGAGGGCTCGGCGCTGGCGGCGGAGTGAACGTCACGCATCTTTCGCCGAGCTGCGCTAGGAGCCGCGCATGATCCTTGCGCGCCGCT
>CALBSY010000308.1 GCA_937967725.1 uncultured Alphaproteobacteria bacterium
CCGACAAACCCGGCCGCCACAATCACCAATGCCGCAGCCAGCGCCCAGGGCCGCTCTTTGCGGGGGCGCGAGGTGGGTGCGCGCATCTGAGGCTGGACGTCATCGCGCGTCAGTGCGCACTCGTCCTGAAACTGGTCGACAATCGCCTTTTCGTCGACGCCAAGCTCGCGGGCGTAGGAGCGCAGAAACGCCAGCGCATACGCCTTCCCTGGCAGCAGCTTGACGTTCATCGCCTCGAGCGCCTCCAGGAACTCGCGGCGCACGCGAATGCGCTCGGCTACTTCATCCAGCGACCAGCCGCGCTGGCGCCGCGCCTCGGCCAGTTTCCGCCCAGCGCGCCAATCTGGATCCAGCGCAGGCGGCGGCGCCGACGCAGCCGCAGACGAACGTTGCGTACGCGCATCGGTTGTGTCCGGTTCGACCGGTTGGTTTGCGGGCGCCTGGTGCAGCATCGATTTCGCTGGCCCCTCCTTACGAGACCATTCGTTTACAAAGGCAAATTTTAAGCCACCAAAGAAGCTTAATCGCGAATCAGGCTTGGCTCAACGCGGAGTGTCGCCGCATCACAGTGCGAAGCCGCGCTGAATCCCAAATTCTGTGAGTTCGCCGCGAATCGAGGCCGCCCCGGATTGCATCATGCGCGCGACTGCTTCGGATGCTTGACGCGCGTCGAGCGACAGAATGAGCCGCTTCACCGGCCCGACGCCGGAGGCCGGCATCGATAGGCGCCGGAAACCCAGTGCGGCGAAGGCCAACGCTTCCAGGGGCCGTCCCGCCGCCTCGCCACAGATCGAGACTTGCAGGCCGCCCGCATCGGCGTCGTCGCGAATGCGCTTTAGGAAACGGAGCGCAGGCGGGCTTAGGATGTCATAGCGGTCGGAGACGCGGGCGTTGCCGGGGTCCGCCGCGAAGAAATACTGCATCAGGTCGTTGGTGCCGATGGAAATGAAGTCGGCGCGGCCCTTGAGGTCCGGCACGCTCCAGGCCAGCGCCGGCGCTTCAACCATCACCCCGATTTCGACATGCGCCGGCGGCTTCCTGCCGTGGGTCTGGCACCATTCCAACTCGCGATCGACCAGCGCGCGGGCTTCATCGAACTCCGCGACCGTCGTGACCAGCGGAAACATCACCCGCAACCGCCGTCCGGAAGCCGCGCTGATCAGGGCGCGCAGCTGATAGCGCATCAGCGCGGGCCGATCGAGGCCGATGCGGACGGCGCGCCAACCCAGCGCCGGATTTTCTTCCCGCTCCGCGGTCACATAGGGCAGCACCTTGTCGCCGCCGAGATCGAGCGTGCGGAAGGTAACAGGGCGCGAACCGGCCGCTTCCAGGACATCACGGTAGAGCGTGGTCTGGCTCTCAAGCCGCGGCAGCGTCTCGGATACCATGAACTGGAATTCGGTGCGGAACAGACCGATACCTTCGGCGCCGGCTTCGTCCAGATGGTGCACATCGAGCGCGAGACCGGCGTTGAGCAGCAGCGTCATGCGTTCGCCGTCCTGCGTCACCGGCGGCACGTCCTTCAGCCGCGCAAACTCCGCCGCGCGGGCCGAACGCAACGCTAGGCGCTGGCGATAAGCGCTGACGATCTGGTCCTCTGGGCGCAGGCGTACTTCTCCGCGCTCACCGTCGAGGACGAGTGCGTCGCCGTCCTCGACGCGAGACAGCAAACCGCTCAGCGAACCGACCATCGGAATGCCGAGCGCACGCGCGACGATGGCGGCGTGAGCGGTGTTGGCTCCTTCCTCCAACGCCACTCCCTTCAACCGATCCGCGCCGTAATCCAGCAACTCCGCGGGCCCCAGCTCGCGTGCAATCAGGATGGCGTTGTCCGGCATCGGGTGTTTCGTGGCCCCGTCAACGCCGGCTAGCGCCCTCAGCAGCCGGTTATCCAGGTCTTCCAGGTCGTGCAGCCGTTCGCGCAGATAAGGATCGCGCGTTGCGTTGAATTTTGCCCGATGTTCGCCGCGCACACGCTCGACCGCCGCATCGGCGGAGAGGCCAGCGCGAACGCCATGCTTCAGTTTGAGCTCCCAGCTCGCATCGTTGGCGAGCATGAGGAACGTTTCCAGCACCTCGCGCGATACGCCGGAAATGCGCCCTGGATCCCCTTCCAGCATTTCCCGCAGAGCAGTGCGCACTTGCGTGAGCGCCGCGTTGAGGCGCTCCTCCTCCCGGACCGGATCGTCGGCGATAACACGTCCAAGCGGCGCATGCGGTTCATGCAGCACGGCTGTGCCGATCGCGATGCCGTCCGAGAAGGCGCGGCCCTGCAGGAGATCTGGGCGGCTCGGTCGCGCCTCGACCTCCGCAAGGCCGGTGAGTTCGCCGAAGGCGCCGCTGGCGACCATCTCGGCCAACACCATGGCGACGGTCTGCAGCGCTTCGACTTCGTCCTCGCCATAGAGCCGAGACACGCGATTCTGCACGACAAGCACGCCAAAGGTCCGTTCCGAGCGCACGATCGGCACACCGAGGAACGAGTTAAATGGCTCTTCGCCGGTTTCAGGGCGGAATGCGAAACGTTCGTGATGCTGCGCGTCCGCCAGATTAAGCGGCTGCGCAGATTCAGCGACGGCGCCGACCAATCCCTCGCCTTGCTTCAGCCTTGTGCGGTGTACCGCCTCGGGCTTCAGCCCCTCCGTCGCGAACAATTCATGGAAGGCGCCGCGCGTCAGATAAATCGAGCAGACATCCGCCACCATGGTGGAAGCCACCATGGCCACCAGCCGGTCGAGGCGCTCTTGCGCCACGCCGCGCGCCTCCATGATCTCCCGCAGCTTGCGCAGCAGAATTCTGGAGCCGCCGATATTCGCCGGACCGGCCATGGCGCTCGTTGCGTTCCTCCAACATCCGCCGCCTAGACGGCATCCAATCCATACGCAGTATGCAGCGCGCGCACCGCAAGCTCAGTGTAGGCCGCATCGATCAAGACCGAGATTTTGATCTCCGAAGTGGCGATCGCCT
>CALBSY010000309.1 GCA_937967725.1 uncultured Alphaproteobacteria bacterium
TCGGCGCCAGCGTAGCTGAGGGACTCATTCTCTGGCGGCGAGACGGGATCGTCGTAGGACTGGTGTATCTCCTCCTGGACTTCAGACAGCGCAGGCTCGTCTTCCAGTTGCGCTTCCTCCCCAGGCGACGGCTCATCATGCTCCGGCGGTTCAGCCGAGAGGGAGCTTTCTTCTTCCGACGGATCGTCCTGCGCTGCGTCATCCCGCGGCGGCTGTTCTGGCCGCTTGTCCGGATCTTCGTCCTCGGAGTTCATGCGTCCCACTCCTCGCGCACGCCATCGTCCGGTTCGCGCGCCGCCTGGGCCGATTTGAGGCGCTCGAAGGCTCGCGCGTCAAGCAACCTACGCAAGGCCCATACCGCCATGCCGCGCACCAACGGTGAATTATCAGAGAGACGCGCCTCAGCCACAGGCGCCATGGCGGCATCACCCGAATTGCCGAGAGCACAAAGCACGTTGCGAACGAAACGCTCGCGTCCGGTTCGCTTCACCGGCGTGCCGGAGAAACGCGCGCGGAATGCGGCGTCATCGAGGGAGGCCAGCTCCGACAGTGGCGCGAGCCGCAAGTCCTCATGCATCGATATGCGTGTCTCTCGCGCCTCGGCGGCGAACTTGTTCCATGGGCACACGGCGAGACAATCGTCACAACCGAACACCCGGTTCCCGAGCGCCTCGCGGAACTCGGCCGGAATCTGGCCTTTGTGTTCGATCGTGAGATAGGCGAGGCAACGGCGCGCATCGAGCTGATATGGCGCGGGAAACGCATTGGTCGGACATACATCGAGGCATGCGCGGCACGAGCCGCAATGATCTTCATGCGCTGCATCGGGCGTGATTTCGACGGCAGTCAGGATGGCGCCGAGAAATAACCATGAGCCATGCTCGCGCGACACGAGGTTGGTGTGCTTGCCTTGCCAGCCCACGCCTGCGCGTTCGGCGAGCGGCTTTTCCATCAGCGGCGCGGTGTCGACAAAGACCTTCACTTCGCCGCCGGTTTCGCGCGTCAGCCACTGCGCCAGCTGCTTCAGCTTTCCTTTGACAACGTCGTGATAATCGCGCCGCGCGGCGTAGGCGGACACGAGTCCATGCCCTTTCTCGTGCACCAGCGCGAGCGAGTCATCCTTCGGCGCGTAGGATTGGCCGACGACAATGGCGCTTTTCGCTCCTGGCCAAAGCGCCTGCGGATGAGCTCGGCGCGCGTGCGCCATCCAATCCATGTCGCCATGCCGGCCTTCGCTGATAAATTCGTGCAGCCGCGCCCCAGCGGGCCAGCCTTCGACGGCTGATGCGACACCCACTGCATCGAATCCCAGCGCGCGCGCCTTCGCTTTCAAACGATCAATGTCCACTGGCGCGTTCGAAATGTTCATGGCCGTGCGGCTCGGCGCGACCCTTTGGATCAGGGTGGATGATAATGTCCGCAGTCGGGAAGGCGGCCCGGATGCGATCCTCGGCGGCGACAACGATTTCGTGCGCTTGTTCGAGCGTCTGCTCCGGTTCAAGCTCGGCGTGGAACTGAATATGCAGATAGGGGCCACTAGTGCGGGTGCGCAGATCGTGCACGCGCAGCATGCGCGGATCCTCCTCGGCAAGCGCGCGGATTTTTGCGCGCGTCTCGTCGGGTACTTCACGATCCAGCAAATGATCGGCGGCCTCGCGCCAAATCTTGTATGCACCGTAGATGAGCCAAGCGGCGACGAACAGGGCGGCTGCTGGATCCGCCCACGCCGCGCCGAGATACGCGCCCGCGGCGATGCCGATGATAACGGCGACGTTCGCGGCGACATCGCCTGCGTAGTGGAGGCGATCGGCGCGCGTGGCAATCGAGCCGGTGCGGCGCGCAACATAAGTCTGGTAGGCGATGAGACCCGTGGTCAGCAGGATTGCAATCGCCATCACGGCGATGCTTTCGCCAGGATGCGTCAGT
Organism: uncultured Alphaproteobacteria bacterium; assembly: GCA_937967725.1. Lineage (GTDB taxonomy): Bacteria > Pseudomonadota > Alphaproteobacteria > Caulobacterales > Aquidulcibacteraceae > Vitreimonas. The sequence goes on from CALBSY010000309.1 coordinate 1,927, forward strand.
GGTTGCGGCGACAAGAGGCGGCGGAGGGCCTCAACCCCTATGAACAACGCGGAGACGCCGACGATGCCTGCTTGGATCAACCCCGCGAAAGCTTCAGCTTTGCCATGTCCGAAACGGTGCTCGCGATCCGGCGGCGTCGCTGCGTACCGGACGGCGAGTAAGATGACGATCGAGGCGAGCAGATCGAGGGTCGAGTCCGCCAACGTGGCGAGCATCGCCACAGAACCCGACGCCCACCACGACCAGCCTTTCAGCGCCATCAGTACGATGGCTACAGTCACGGACAGGATCGCCGCGCGCGAAGTGAGACGCGCGTGTTCGCCGCTAGAGACGTGGAGGGCCGAGTCGTTCACGCGCCAAGATATGGCGCCGCGCGGCGGCGGCGTCGATGCGCCGCGGCGCTAATGCGAGGCGCTAGCGCAAAGCGGCGGCCACGGCTTCCATCGCTGGATCGCGACCCTCCATGTAGGCCTCAATGGTCCATGGCGCCTCGATGTCGGGCGCGAGGCTGTCGACGGCAATCGGGTTGCGCACTACGGGGCCGTGGCAGTTCTCGATGTTGCGGCAGCCCGTACGGTAGTCGTGCCGCTCGGTCGCGTTGAGCAGCGCCGCGCCTGAATGCGGGAGCGTCACGATCGAACCCTCGGAGTGGAAGTCAAGCCGATCACCGACCGCTTCGCCAACGATGAAGACGCGATCCGGCGCTTCTTGTTTGAGATAGCCAAGAGTGGAGATGGCCGCTGAGAACGTCCACGGGCTGGTCAGGACGAAGATTCGACCTTGTGCGATGCGCGGCAGACGGAGCACCCACGAACGCGTGAGATTCAAGTCGCCGCCGCCGTTCATGCGCAAATCAAGAACAATATTGCCGCGGCCTGATTGGACGGCTGCGATGCTCGAATCGAGCATGAAGTCTGCAATGTCATGCCCGTCGGAACTGCTGTTCTGCCGCATCTCAATAACGAAGGCGTCGAGTTCCGGCGCGTCGCGCATGCGAAAAGGATCGCCGGGCTCTTGCAGCGCCCACGGCGCGTCGGCTTCGGATAGCAAAGCGCGCCAAGCGTCGCCCTCGCCTTCCACCGGCGCAGGGTAGAACCAGCGGTCCGAGTTCGCGCGTACGCGATCCGGATTCGCGGGCTCGGCCGTGAAGCTGCGCGTCACAGTGCGGCCGTTGGCGAGACGGAAGCGATAGGACGCGCGTTCGCTGTTGCGGATGACGCCGAGCGCTTGCATCTGCTGCGGACTTTCAAGGAAATACGCGGCGTTGCGGTCGCGCCAAGCCGGCGTGCCGCCGCCGAGCGTGCGGGCGACGGCGCGCACGCTGGCAAGCGCATGCCCGTCGATCGAAATCAGCCGCGCGCCGAGCAGATCGACGTGCTCTGGGTTAGCGCGCAGCACGTAGAAATCCTCGCCGAACGGCGCGAGGCGAATCTGTGTGACCCGGTTGAAGCGGCGCGAGCGCGGCCCCGGAAAATAGGCGGTGTGCCCGTTGTCAGCGAGCGCTACGATACGGGCCAGTTCCAGTTCGAAATAGGCTTGGCTCACGTCGCCAGATTGCGACTCAAGCCGGGAAAGACGCGTTTCGGCTTCGGCGCGCGCGGCGTTCGAATAGGCGCGATCGGGCGCCAGGAATTGCTCACGGAAAACGGCGATGTCGGCGCGGCGTGCTTCGGCGGAGGTTGGATCTTGCGAGACAGTCGTCTCGCCACCGTGTTCTGGGTGTTGCGCCGCCGCGTCGAGCGCGGCGAAGACGATCCCCGCGCCCAACAGCGCGGCAAGCACGACAAAGGCTATGCGTCTCATCCATTCCTCCCTCACGGACTAGATGAGCGCGACACATTGCTTGGATGTTTCAGGCTGCGTGGGTGAGATGAAACGTCACTCCGCTGCGACGAATGACGCGTCGCCGTCGCTCAGCGGATGCGGCAGGCGATCGAGCATCTCCTTCGGGCAGATCTGGCGGAAGCGCCCGCGCGCCTCCTCCCAGCGCTTGAGCAGGTCTGCGGCGCGAGGCGAGCCGGTGCGCCGCACGTGTTCCTCCATGAGCGTTTTGAGCGCGTCCTCCCAGTGCGACGACGCCAGCGGCCGGATCACAACCGTGTCGTGATTGGCCATTTGCTCAACGCAGCCATCTTCGTCGAACACGAAGGCCATGCCGCCCGTCATGCCAGCAGCGAAGTTCTCGCCGACGGCGCCGAGAATGACGACAGTTCCCCCGGTCATGTACTCGCAGGCGTTGGCGCCGGCGCCTTCGATGACCGCGGTCGCACCGGAATTGCGCACGGCAAAGCGCTCGCCAGCCAGGCCGGCGGCGAAAAGCTTGCCGCTGGTGGCGCCATAGAGGCAGGTGTTGCCGATGAGGGCGCCGACCGGTTCGGTCGGCGGCGGGCGCAGCGCAATGAGTCCGCCCGACAGGCCCTTGCCGACATAATCGTTGGCGTCGCCGGTCACCTCGAGGGCGATGCCCTGCACCAGAAAGGCCCCGAGCGACTGGTCGCACGAGCCGGTGACGCGCACGCTGAGCTGGCCTTCTGGCAGCGAGTGCATGCCGAACTTGAGCGTGACGTGCGCGGACGCGCGCGCGCCGATCGCGCGCTGCGTGTTGCGCACGGCGAAGTCGAGCTGCGCCTTCTGTCCGCGCTCGAAGAAGCCGGGCGCTTCGTCGAGGAATTGATGATCCAGCGAACGCGGCGGTTCGTTGCGGCCAAGCTGCGTGCAGAACGGCGGGTACGGGCTGTCGACCCGCACCAGCAGCGGATTGAGGTCGAGATCGTCGAGATGTTCGGCGCCGCGGCTGATCTGCTCGATCAGATCGGTGCGCCCGATAATGTCTTCGAGGCGGCGGAAGCCAATCTGCGAAAGGATTTCGCGTACTTCCTCAGCGATGAAGCTCATCAAATTGACGACCTTCTCTGGCGTGCCCGTGAAGCGCTTGCGCAGGTCGTTGTCCTGGGTGCAGACGCCGACCGGGCATGTATTGGAATGGCACTGTCGCACCATGAGACAGCCCATGGCGACCAGCGAAGCCGTGCCAATGCCAAACTCTTCCGCCCCCAAGATGGCGGCGACGACCACGTCGCGCCCGGTGCGGATGCCGCCATCGGTGCGCAGCCGCACGCGGTGGCGCAGATTATTGAGCATCAAGACTTGGTGCGCCTCGGCTAGCCCCATCTCCCATGGAATGCCGGCGTACTTGATCGAGGTCTGTGGCGAGGCGCCAGTGCCGCCCACATGGCCGGAAATAAGGATGGTGTCGGCGCCCGCTTTGGCCACGCCGGCGGCGACCGCGCCAATGCCGGATTGCGCGACGAGCTTCACGCACACGCGCGCGACAGGATTGATTTGCTTCAGATCATAGATGAGCTGCGCGAGGTCTTCGATCGAATAGATGTCGTGGTGCGGCGGCGGGCTAATGAGCGAGACCCCGGGCGTAGCGTGGCGGAGGCGCGCGATCAGTTCGGTGACCTTGAAACCGGGCAGTTGGCCGCCCTCGCCCGGCTTGGCGCCTCGCGCGACCTTGATCTCGATCGCACGGCATTGGTTGAGATACTCGGCCGTGACGCCGAAACGGCCCGAGG
>CALBSY010000310.1 GCA_937967725.1 uncultured Alphaproteobacteria bacterium
TCGTGATTGCGGCCGGCGCAATGGGGTTGAAGATCGTCATGGCCGCGGCGCGCGTGAATGCCGGCGACCAGCCTGCGGAAGCGGCTGTGCTCGTACAGCAGGGGCTGCTCGAAGTGTACGACATTGCGCCCGATCAGTTCGGCGATCTGGACATCGCCGTCATCCGCGCGGCGGCGGACGCCAATCTCAATCGCGCGCAAATGATGCAGCGCATCCGCAATGCGGAAGCCGAGATGGACCGCGCGGTTGGCGGCCTCGACGAGGTTGATCACGCGGTGTTGGTCGTGCGCATGGTCGATATCGCAACCGGTCTCTACCAAGGCGTAGTGCAGCCCGATTTCGTCGATCCGGTTGAGTATCAGCACAGTATGGGCGCGGCGATCGCAGCGCGAAGCGCGCTAACACAAGGTCAAGGCGCGATGCAGCGGCAGAACCTGCGCGGCTACGCGGAGGCGCAGGCTGAGTTGAACAGGCTCGTCGACCTTTGGCCGCAGGCGACAGCGCCGGAGCGCCCCGCATCATACCAACAAGTGCTGGCGCAGAGCTCGCGAGTGCGGTTGGCCCTCTCGCCGTTTCTCTAGCCGCGGCGAAACAGCACGGATGGCTCGCCTTTGTAGGTTGTGCGCGTGAACTCGCGATAGCCGTGCTTCTCGGCAAGCCTGATCGAGGGGGCGTTCTCCGGCGCGATCATGGCGATAAAATCGCGCCTGCCAAAGTGCGCATCGCCCCAGGCGAGCATCGCCGCCAGCGCCTCGCTGGCGTATCCCTTGCCATGCGCGGCCGATGCGAATACCCAGCCCTGCTCCGGCGCATCAATGCGCGGCTCGATCTCGCGCTCAAAATTGGCAAAACCGCCTTCGCCGATGAAACGCCCGCTCGCCTTTTCCTCGACAGCCCAGAAGCCGTAGCCCAACAGCGCCCAATGCCCAGGATAGCGCAGCAAGCGCGCCCAACTCTCTTCCCGCGTCGACGGCTTGCCGCTGATGAAACGCACCACCGCCGGTTCGGCCCACATCGCCGCGGCCGGTTCGAAGTCGGCCAGCGCATGCCCACGCAAACGCAAGCGCTCCGTCTCAAGCACAGGAATCACCTCAGCCCTCCGTCAGCACCGCTTCCATCAGCGCAACGGCTTCGTCACTGGACCAATCCGCGCCGCCCGCCAAGCGGGCGACCTCCTCGCCGCGGCGATTGTAGATGATGGTGACGGGCATCCCCGCGGCGCGCGCGTCGAACAGAACCCCGCGGCTTATGTCGATCAGAACCGGCAACGACCCGCCGCTCAATTCAGCCAATTCCCGCTGAGCGCGCTCCCGGTCGGCTTCGCTATCGACGCTCACCGGAATGACCCGAAGCCGGCCCTCGAAGCGCCGCTGCAATTCAGCCAGCGTGGGCATTTCTTCCATGCATGGCGCACACCATGTCGCCCAGAGATTGAGGACCAGCACCTCGCCCACATAGGCATGAAGCGTCGTCTCGGCGCCGTCGGCGCCGCGCAGCGTGCGGCTCGGCAGAGGCGGGGCGTCCTGCAGCACGCCAAGGCGGGCCATGTCGCCGCGCGCGAATCGCATCAGACCGGTGCTCGGCTCGGGCTTTGAAGCGGCGGCGAAAAGCACGTAAAGGACGGCGATAGCGCCGGCCGCGAGCATCGCCAGCGCCGCCCAAAGCGCCCAATTCTTCTGCACCCCTGAGGAGCGTGCGTTCGTGTCCAATTCCAATTCCTCGTCCGGCGGCCAGCGCATGTGGGGCGGACGCTTCGCAACACAACCCGACAACGCCATGCAAGCGATCAACGCGTCGATCGATGTCGATAAGCGCCTGTGGCGCGAAGACATCGAGGGCTCGAAGGCGCACGCCGACATGCTGGCCGCTCAAGGGATCATTACGGCAGAGGACAACGCCGCGATACAGGCCGGGCTGGATCAGATCGCCGCGGAGATCGCCGACGAGACATTTTCGTTCTCGACCGCGCTGGAAGACATCCACCTGAATATCGAAGCGCGGCTGACTGAGCGGATCGGCGAGGCCGGTAAGCGCTTGCACACGGCCCGCTCGCGCAACGACCAGGTGGCGACCGACTTCAAACTCTGGACCATGCGCGCCTCGCGCGAGGCGGGCGACGGGCTGCGCGTCCTGCAAAAGGCGCTGGTGCGCCGCGCCGAAGCGCACGCCGACTGGATCATGCCGGGTTTCACCCACATGCAAACGGCGCAGCCGATCACGCTGGGGCACCACCTGCTCGCCTACACCACGATGCTCGAGCGCGACCGCGTGCGCATTATCGGCGCGGCGCTGGAGGCGGCGTGGGAATGCCCGCTGGGTTCGGCGGCGTTGGCGGGCACCTCGTTCAAGATCGACCGCGATGCGACCTCGCATGCGCTCGGCTTCCACGCGCCGGCGAGCAACTCGCTGGACGCTGTCGGCTCGCGCGACTTCGCGCTGGCGGCGCTGGCGAACCTTTCGATAGCCGCCACACATCTATCGCGTCTGGCGGAAGAAATCGTTTTGTGGACCTCGCCGCAATTTGCGTTCGCGGCGCTGAGCGACGCGTGGTCCACGGGCTCATCGATCATGCCGCAGAAGCGCAATCCCGACGCGGCGTAATTGATCAGGGCGAAGGTCGCGCGCATCGGCGCCAATTTCGCCGCGCTCAATGGCATCGTGCAGCAGCTACCGCTCGCTTACGCCAAGGATCTGCAGGAAGATAAGACGCTGACCTTCGAGGCGTTTGACAGCTTCGCCCTCTGCGTCACCGCGATGATCGGCATGGTGGAAACACTTTCGTTCGACCGCGCTGCGGTGCGCGATGCGGCGGCGCGCGGTTATTCGACGGCCACCGATCTCGCCGACTGGCTTGTGCGAGACCTGAAGACGCCGTTCCGCCAGGCGCACGAAATCACCGGCCGCATCGTCCGCCGCGCCGAAGAGATGGGCGTGCGCGAACTGGGCCAGCTTCCGCTCAGCGAATTCCAGGCGATCGAACCGCGCATAACCGAAGACGCCCGGGCGCTGTTGACGGTTGAAAAATCCGTCGAGAGCCGAGATAGCTATGGCGGAACCGCGCCGGAGCGCGTGCGCGAACAGATCGCGCGCTGGAAGGAGATGTTCGAATGAGCCGCCTCGTGTTTGTGCTCGCCGCGCTAACAGCTGTTTCGGCTTGCGGCATCAAAGGCGACCTCGATCGTCCCGATCCGCTCTGGAACAGCGAGGACGCGATTCGCCGCGACTGCGAGCGTCAGATCGAGAACAACGAAGACCTCGATCCGCGCTGCCAGCAATATCAGACGGGCGCGCGAACGCCGTGAACCACTTCGAGTATCGCGGCGGCGCGCTCTGCTGCGAGGAAGTCCCACTGACGGAGATCGCCAACACCGTCGGCACGCCAGTGTATGTCTATTCCACGGCGACGCTCGAGCGGCACTTTAAGGTCTTCAAAGAAGCGTTCGCGCCGCGTGAGGTGCTGGTGGCGTTCGCCGTGAAGGCCAACGCCAACATAGCCGTGCTAGCGACACTAGCGCGCCAGGGGGCCGGCGCAGACACTGTAAGCCAAGGCGAAATCGAACGCGCGCTGAAGGCGGGTGTGCCTGCGAACAAAATCATCTTCTCCGGCGTCGGCAAGACTGAAGCCGAGCTTGCCTTCGCAGTGCAAGCTGGCGTGCATCAGATCAATGTCGAAAGCATTGCCGAACTTGAAACACTGACGCGCATCGCATGGGCGCTGAAGAAGAAGCCGGCGGTCGCGATCCGTGTAAATCCCGATGTCGGCGCCGGCGGCCACGAAAAAATTTCCACCGGCAAAGGCGACGCCAAGTTCGGCGTCTCGCCCGAACAGGCGCTCGCGCTCTATCGACGCGCCCACGAAGACAAGCACCTCGACGCCAAGGGCCTCGCCGTTCACATCGGCAGCCAGATCAAGGACCTTGCCCCGCTGGAAGCCGCCTTCGGCGTGCTGCGCCAATTGACTGGATCGCTGCGCGGCGAAGGCATGGCGGTAGAGCGGCTTGATCTCGGCGGCGGGCTCGGCGTGCCCTACTTCAACGAACCCGATCCGCCCGCGCCCGCGGACTATGCGGCAATGGTCAATCGTGTGCTCGGCGATCTGGACGTGCGCCTAGCATGTGAGCCGGGCCGCATGATCGCGGGCAACGCCGGAGTTCTAGTTTCACGCGTGGTGCGGCTACAGGAGCGCGCGTCGCGCCCGATCGCCGTGCTCGACGCCGGCATGAACGATCTCATCCGACCAGCGATTTACGACGCATTCCATCGCATCCGCTCTGTGCGTGAACCAAAGGCTGGCGTCCCGGAGCAAGCATACGATGTCGTCGGCCCGATCTGCGAAACCGGCGACACCTTCACTCGGAACCGCATGCTGGCGCCGCTGGAGGAAGGCGACTTGGTGGCCTTCATGACCGCGGGCGCATACGGCGCTTCGATGGCGTCAACATACAACGCGCGCGCGCTGGTCCCGGAGGTGCTTGTGCGCGGGGACCGATACCAAGTTGTGCGCCGGCGTTGGCGACTCGCCGATCAGCTGGCGCTGGAAGACCTGCCGCCGTGGCTGGAGGGCGCATGAACGAATACGAAGTGCTCGATCTGCTGCAGAACTACGACGCCGCACAGCAGGGCATGATCGCGCAGGTGATCAGCCTGCATCTCGTAATGGCTGCCGCCGTGTTCTATTTTCTGCACCGCTCCGGCTTCGCCATGAAAGCCGCCGTGTTCGTGCTCTATGCCCTCGGCAACGCCACTTATGTGGCGCTCATGTACAACGTGAGCAGCCAGATGATCGGCGCGCGCGAGCAATTGGCGGCGCTGGCTCAGGCGGGCAATCTGTCTCCGATCGGCGAAGCCGTGCTGCGTACGACCGGCACATCATGGAGCAATGCCGCTTCGATCATCGTGAACTCATCCTTCGTCGCGCTTTGGCTCGGCACGTTCTATTTTCTGTTCTTCTGGAAACGCCCGGCGGAGAGCCAATGATCAAATCTTTCACCGCGGCCCTGGCCGCACTCGCGCTTGCAAGCTGTAGCGCCGTGCGCGCGCCGTCCGCGCCGCACGACCAATTTTTCGCCAATCTCGGCGCGCTCTGCGGCGCCAGCTACGAGGGCCGTGTTGTCAGCACCGATGAAGCCGATGCCGGATTCGCGAACGAAAGGCTGGTGATGCAGGTGCGCGAATGCAGCGATGACGAAATCCGGATTCCCTTCCATGTCGGCGAGAACCGCTCGCGCACGTGGGTGATAACGCGCACGGAAACGGGCCTGCGCCTCAAGCATGACCATCGCCACGAAGACGGCGCGGAAGATGTGCTCACTCAATACGGCGGCGACACCGCGAGCGCCGGGACGGCGGAGCGGCAGGAATTTCCGGCCGATCAGTTTTCGCAAGATTTGTTCGTCGCGAACGGGATTCCGCAATCGGCCGCCAATGTGTGGGCGGTCGAAGTGCGCTCCGCCGCTCTGGCTCGAACCCGAGGACGCAGCTGCGCTCGATCGGGTGCGCGAAAA
>CALBSY010000311.1 GCA_937967725.1 uncultured Alphaproteobacteria bacterium
CTTGCCGCGTTCAATGCGCCGACCATAGCAATTCTGCATGGGCACGTGCTCGGCGGCGGTTTGGAACTGGCCCTTGCTTGCGACTACCGCATCGTCGCCGGCAGCGCTAAGCTGGCCTTCCCGGAGGTTCATCTTGGCCTGCATCCCGGCCTAGGCGGTGTTGCGCGCCTGACCGGTTTGATCGATTCACTACAAGCCATGCGCATGATGCTCACTGGCAAATCTACGCACGAGAGCAAGGCGCTTTCGCTGGGGCTCGTGGACGCGGTGACGGAGGAGCGGCATGTGCGTGCTGCCGTGCGCGCTGCGGCGGCGGGTGACCTGAAGCGCCACAAGGCTTCGTTGAAGGAGCGAGTTCAGGAGCCGGTGCTCGAAACCAGGGCGGCGCGGAAGCTGGCGGCAGAGCGTATGCGTGCGGAAGCCGCGAAGAAGGCGCCGCCTGAGCATTATCCGGCTCCGTGGGCGCTGATCGAGCTTTGGGAGCGCAACGGTCACGATACGGCTGCGATGCGCGATGCGGAAGGCGCTTCGTTCGCGCGGCTCCTGGCTGGCGAGACCGCGAGCAATCTCATTCGCGCGTTTCATTTGCGGGAGCGAATGAAACGGCTGACCCATGTGGACGGCGCCGGGGCCGTTCGCCAAGTGCACGTCATCGGAGCGGGATCTATGGGGGGCGATATCGCGGCCTGGTGCGCTTGGCACGGTTTGCGTGTGAGCCTGACCGATACCAAAATGGAGGCTATCGGAGATGCGATTAAGCGCGCGGCTGCACTTTATCCAAAACTCGGGCACGACCGCCTGAAGACCCGCGATGCGCTTGACCGCCTCACGCCAGACCCCGATGGCCATGGCGCCGGCACCGCCGATATCGTGATCGAGGCGGCGCCCGAGGACGCTCAGTTGAAGAAGAAGATCTACAGCGAGCTGGAGCCGACCTTGAAGGAAGGGGCAGTGCTGGCGACGAACACGTCCGCGCTGCCGCTCGAAGATCTGCGCGGCGTCTTGGATCAGCCTGGCCGCTTCCTAGGGTTGCATTTCTTCAATCCGGTTTCACGCATGCAAGTGGTGGAACTCGTCAGCCATAACCGAACCGAGGGCGACGCGCTAAAAAAGGCACGCGCGCTGCTCGGCGCTATCGATCGCCTGCCAGCGCCTGTCGCAAGCGCGCCGGGGTTCCTAGTAAACCGCGCGCTCACGCCGTACATGCTGGAAGCCATGGTCATGCTGCAGGAGGGCGTTGCGAAGGAAACCATCGACGCCGCGGCCAAAAGGTTCGGCATGCCGATGGGGCCGATCGAGCTCGCCGACATGGTGGGGCTCGATGTGTGCGCCGAGGTCGCGGAAGCTTTGGGTCGCCGTTTGGACAGGCCGCTTCCGGCGCCGAACTGGCTGGAAGACAAGATCAACCAAGGCGAACTGGGCAAGAAGACCGGTGTAGGCTTCTACCGATGGCGTGATGGCGAAGCCGAAAAAGCTGACGCCGCCGCCGAGCCGGATGAAACTTTGACTGACCGTTTGGTCCTGCCGATGGTTGACGCATGTGTGGAATGCTTGCGCAAAGAGGTGGTGGACGAGGAGGATCTCGTCGACGGCGCGATGATCTTCGCCGCTGGGTTTGCGCCGTTTCGTGGCGGTCCCATTCATTGGGCGCGGGCCGCTGGCGCCGGACGCCTTCGCGATCGTCTCAACCAATTGGCTGAGGTCT
>CALBSY010000312.1 GCA_937967725.1 uncultured Alphaproteobacteria bacterium
AACCGTCCAAGATCGACCAACACTTGTTCGCCTCGTGCTCGACTGCTCCCGGGCGATGTTCCTTTGGGCGTCCCATGCAGAAGCACTCTCTCGCCATTCTGCTCGCCAGCGCGGTTATTCCGCTGGCCGGATGCGCCACCGCAATGGCCGATGGCGCCGGAAACGCCGCCGCGTATGCGGCCGCCCAGAGCGAGGTCACGCGCCTCACTGCTCAAGCTAATCAGGACCCGCTGCTGAAACCGTGGACCGGACCGCATGACGGCGTGCCGCCATGGGATCAAGCGCGGGCGGAGAACATCCCCGCCGCGCTGGAACTCGGCATCGCCCTACAGGAGTTCAAGCGATCGCCAACAATCCGGCCGCGCCCACCTTCGACAACACACTCGCAGCGTTGCAGGACGCCGGGCGTCATCTCGACCGCGCGACCACTGTGTTCGGCGTCATGACCGATAATGTGTCGACATCTGAGATCCAGGATCTCGAAGGCGAGTGGTCGCCGCGCCTGACCGCCGCGTTCAACCGCATCACCTTCAACCGGCCGCTGTTCCAGCGCATCGACGCATTGTTTCAGCAGCGCGCCTCGCTCGGACTGAGCGCCGAACAGCTGCGGCTGCTTGAGCGCACGCACGCACAATTCGTGCGCGCCGGCGCGGCCGCTACGCCTGCGGAGCAGGAGCGGCTCGGTGCGATCAACGAAGAACTTTCCGCCAAGTTCGCGGAGTTTGGCCGCCGCCTGTTGGCGGATGAGAACACGGCTATCTTCATCAACCGCGAATCCGATCTGGCCGGACTGCCGCAGAATATCCGCGCGTCGCTGCGCGCGGCGGCGGTCGAGCGCGGCCAGCCCAATGCGTGGGCGGTGGTGAACACGCGCTCCAGTGTCGATCCGTTCCTCACCTTCTCCGAGAACCGCCGCCTACGTCAGCAAGTATGGACCGCGTTCAAGAACCGCGGCGACAATGGCGACGCCAACGACACCAACGCCATCATCGCCGACATCCTGCGGCTGCGCGCGGAGCGGGCGCAAATTCTCGGCTATCCCACGCACGCGCATTTGCGCATGGACGACACCATGGCGCGCGAGCCGGAACGTGCGCAGGAGCTGATGATGCGGGTGTGGCCAGCCGCGGTGGCGCGGGTGCGCGAAGAGGTCGCCGACATGCAGGCGATCGCGGACCGCCAGGGTGCGCGCATCACGATTGAGCCGTGGGACTACAATTACTACGCGGAGCAAGTGCGGCGCGACCGCTACAACCTCGATCAGAACGAACTGCGTAACTACTTCCAGCTCGACAACATGGTCAGCGCCGCCTTCTACATGGCCAATCAGCTTTACGGCCTTTCGTTCAACGAGATCAGCGGCCAGGTGCCGGTATTCCATCCGGACGTGCGCGTGTTCGAAGTGACCGATCGCGATGGGTCGTATCAGGGCCTTTTCTATCTCGACAACTTCGCACGAACCGGCAAGCGCTCCGGCGCCTGGGCTAACGGCTATCAGGGCCACGAGACCTTTACAGGCGAAGTGATCACGCCGATCACGTCGAACAACAACAACTTCGTGCGCGGCGCCGCGGACCAGCCGGTGCTGATTTCGCTCGACGACGCCGAGACCCTGTTTCACGAGTTCGGCCATGCTCTGCACGGCTTGCTCTCGGAAGTGAACTATCCGGGTTTGGCCGGCACACCGCGCGACTACGTCGAGTTCCCGAGCCAAGTGCACGAACATTGGGTGCTGACGCGCCCGATCCTCGACCAGTTCGCGCGCCATTATCAAACCGGCGAGCCGATGCCGCAGGAGCTGGTCGACCGCGTCAATAACGCCTCGACCTTCAACCAAGGCTACGCCACCGTGGAGTATCTCTCCTCAGCGCTGGTCGACATGTCGCTGCACAACCGCGCTGAAGCGGTCACCGATGTGGACGCGTTCGAGCGGGAGACGCTGCAACGCATCGGCATGCCGCGTGAGATCGCTATGCGTCACCGTCTGCCGCAGTTCGGGCACTTGTTCTCAAGCGACGCCTATTCGGCCGGCTACTACTCCTACCTGTGGTCGGAAACGATGGACGCCGACACCTGGGAGTATTTCGAATCCACCGGCAACGTGTTCGATCCAACCGTCGCGGCGGGCATGCGCAACATCATTCTGGCTGAAGGCAACTCGTCCGACCGGGCCGAAGCCTATCGCCGTTTCCGCGGCCGCGATCCGGACGTGAACGCATTGCTGCGCACGCGTGGCTTCCCGACCGGCGAGGGCGCCGCCAGCGCCAGCGCCGGCGGCAACTAATAATCCACCGGCTAAGCCGCGCCAGCGGGGCTGATCACAGTCGCCCACGAGGAACAGCAGGACCGGCCTGCTGTTCCTCGTTTGCTTCATACCCTCAGAGTCAGGCGCGGAAATGAGTGACTAGCTCGCCAAAATGCACCACACCAACGAAGTCGCGTAGCTGCGGGCACGGCAATCATGCGAACGACGCTTGGAATCATTGGCGGCAGCGGCGTCTACGCCATCGAAGGCCTCACTAATGTACGCGAGGAGCGCGTTGCTTCGCCTTGGGGTGAAGCTTCCGATGCGTTGCGGTTCGGCGTGCTCGAAGGCGTCGATGTCGTCTTCCTCGCCCGTCATGGGCGCGGCCACAGGCTCGGCCCGTCCGACATCAATTATCGCGCCAATATCGATGCGCTGAAGCGCGCCGGCGCCACCGACCTCATCTCGCTGTCGGCCTGCGGCTCGCTGCGTGAAGACCTACCGCCCGGAACCTTCGTGCTGGTCGATCAATTCATCGACCGCACCACCGCGCGCGCAAAAAGCTTCTTCGGCAAGGGCATTGTCGCGCACGTCTCGATGGCCCAGCCGGTGTGCCCCAAACTGGTCGACGCGCTCGAAGCCGCTGCGCAAGCCGAAACCATTCCCTATCGCCGCGGCGGAACCTATCTGGCGATGGAAGGCCCGCAATTCTCGTCGCTGGCGGAATCGAAACTCTACCGGCACTGGGGCTGCGACGTGATCGGCATGACCAACATGCCCGAAGCCAAGCTCGCGCGCGAAGCCGAACTTCCCTACGCCAGCGTCGCCATGGTGACCGATTACGATTGCTGGCATCCCGAGCACGGGGCGGTGGACGTCGCGCAGGTGATTCAAGTGCTGATGGACAATGCGCAGAAGGCCGCAGCATTGGTGCGCCGCGCCGCGCCGCTGCTTGGGCCCACGCGCAAGCCCTCCCCGCTCGGCATCGAAACCGCGCTCGACACAGCCATCATCACCCCGCCTGCGGCGCGCGATCCCGCGCTCGCGGCCAAGCTGGACGCCGTGGCCGGCCGCGCTCTGAAAGCACAGGCATGAACATCAAGGACGCCATTCGCACCATTCCGGATCATCCCAAGCCGGGGATCATGTTCCGCGACATCACTACCCTGCTCGGCAATGCGCGGGCGTTCCGCACTGTGGTGGATCAATTGGTGCAGCCGTACGCCGGCATTCGCATCGACAAGGTCGCGGGGATTGAGGCGCGCGGCTTCATCCTCGGCGGCGCAGTGGCGCACCAGCTCTCCGTCGGCTTCGTTCCCGTGCGCAAAAAGGGAAAACTGCCGGGGCCGACCGTCAGCGCTGACTATGCGCTCGAATACGGAAACGACACCATGGAGATGCACGCCGACGCGCTATGCCCTGGCGAACAGGTGCTGATTGTTGACGATTTGATCGCAACCGGCGGCACGGCGCTCGCCGCCGTGAGGCTCGTCGAAGCGCTCGGTGCGCACGCCATCGGCGCGAGCTTCGTGGTCGATCTTCCTGATCTTGGAGGCTGCCAAAAGCTGCGCGATCTGGGCCTACGGGTTGAGGCACTCTGCGCTTTCGAGGGGCACTAGCCCGCGGCGCGCTGCTCGCGTCCCAGTCGCTCATCCAAGTGGGCAAACACGCGTTGCCGCACCCCCGCGTTATCCATCGAACGCGCCACCGGCTCCA
>CALBSY010000313.1 GCA_937967725.1 uncultured Alphaproteobacteria bacterium
CCGTTGCAGGCGTTGAGGAACGCTTTGCCAAAGCCCGTGGAGCCGCGGAAGTTCACGCCCAGCACTGCGTAACCGCGATTAGCGAGCCATTGATGCAGCGGATTGAAGCCGTACGCGTCACGCGCCCACGGCCCGCCATGCGGCGCCAAAACCAGCGGCACCGGCGCCTCGGGGCGTCCGTCGGCGTTGGCGTCCGAACCGATCGGCAGTGTGAGATACGACACCAGCGTCAGTCCATCGCGCGCTTCAATTTCGACCGGCGTCATCGGCTGCAGCGGCGCCTGATCGAGCGCCGGACGGTGGCGGAACAATTGTGTGAGACGCCGGTTGGCCGCGTCGCCCCGTTCGTAGAGATAAGAACGCGCCGCCGTGGTTGGGCCTTCTTCAACGACGATCCAGCGCGCGTCGTCAGCGCTGCGCGAAGCGACGCTAAAATCGGCGGTCAGCTGACGATCGAGAAAGTCGAGATCGGCCTGGGCGTCGGGATCGATCGCGCGCCATTCACGGCGCAAATAATCGGCGGCGTAGGCCTCCGGTGAATTCGTCCCCGGGTCGAGCCACACGTCGAAAACATCCGCACGCGCGCTTTCGCCGAGCACAGTCTTCGCGCCGCTTTCTATGTCGACGCGCACCAACGCCGCGCGGTCGCGGCCAGTCGAGTCGAGCATCAAGAACGACTGCCCCTCGCCTTCCAGCGCGATCGGCTGCGATAGCAACGCGTCTTCAAACGGAATCGTGAACAGGCTGCGCCACTGTCCCTCAAGTGAACGGACGAACACTTCCGCGCCGCCGTCGGGGAGTGATTTTAGGCCGAGGCGCAGCCGGTTCCGGCTATCCAGCACGAAGCGCGAAAAGCCGCGCACGCTCGCTGTATTGACGTTGCGCTGCACGAGCGAACGGCGGCCGTTAGCAAGGTCTATGCGATAGAGATCTGGCCAATTCGGATCGCGCTGGTTCAGCGTGACCATCACTTCGCCGGGCGCGGCGGCGCTCAAGCCAACGATCTCGGCCCGGGCGCCGACTGGCGTCAAAGCCCGAGGTTCGCCGCCGCCGGCATTCACCGCGAACAATTGCGCGGCGCCATCGCCCTGCGCATCGAGCGCGTAGATGAGCGTGGCGTTGTCATAGGCCCACGCGAACGAGCGCACGCCGCGGCCGCGATCGTCGGTGACTGGGCGCGCCTCGTCCATGGCGCCAACCGAGAACACCCAAAGATGGGTCACGCCGGCGCGCGGCGCGAGAAACGCGATACGGTCGCCGCGCGGCGCGGGCTGGGCGCCATGCCGGGCCGGCTCGCCGAACAGATCGGCGCGGGCGATCTGTGGCGGGGCGCCCGCCTCCGGCACCGGCGCGCGCGCGCCAGGCCGATCGCACGAGGCGACGGCGCCCATCAGCCACAGGGCGGCGGCCGCCCCGGCCCAAACTCTGATCGCACTCGTCCCCACGGTCCAAACCTTACAGGGCCGTCATCCCTCGGCCAACGTCCATGGCTGACATGGAGTTCACCTTTACGGCATGGGTTGGGCGGGTGCTGCGGGAGACTGGCCGGAGAGGCGTTTTGACACCCTGGCCGGGCGCCCTTATCTCACCTGCGCTTTGGCTTCCTCGACTCGCTCCTCCTCCCATACCGGCGCGCTCGTGCTCGCGGACGGGACGGTATTTCTGGGTGAGGGCCTCGGCGCCGAGGGCGTGGCCGAGGGCGAAGTTTGCTTCAACACGGCGATGACCGGGTATCAGGAGATCCTGACCGACCCCTCTTACGCCGCCCAGATCGTCGCCTTCACGTTTCCGCACATCGGCAATGTCGGGACCAATGTCGAGGACGTCGAAACGTCTTCGCCGGCGGCCGCGGCGGCGGCGCGCGGCGCCGTGTTTCGCACTCATCCGACGCCGCCTTCCAATTGGCGCGCCGATGACCACCTCGACGCCTGGCTCAAGAAGCGGAATGTGATCGCGCTCGCCGGGTTGGACACGCGCGCGCTCACCAAACGGATACGCGAACGCGGCATGCCCAACGCGGTGATCGCGCACGATCGCGCCGGCAAGTTCGATCTCGAACAATTGCACCAACGCGCGAAAGCGTGGCCTGGCCTCGAAGGCCTCGACCTCGCCAAGGAGGTCACCACAGCGCAAAGTTACGTAGTCGCTGAAGGCCGTTGGCGTTGGCCCGATGGCGTCAGCGAAGTGACCAAACCGAAATTCACCGTGGTCGTCATCGACTACGGTGTGAAGCGCAACATTCTCCGCGCGCTCGGCGACATCGGCGCGCGCGCGATCGTGCTGCCTGCAACGGCGACGCTTGACGATGTGATGGCGCACAAGCCCGATGGCATCCTCTTGTCGAACGGCCCCGGCGATCCGGCCGCCACCGGCAAGTACACGGCGCCGCAGATCAAGAAGATGGTGGAAACTGGCACGCCAATGATGGGCGTGTGCCTTGGCCACCAGATGCTCGGCCTCGCGCTTGGCGCCAAAACCAAGAAGATGAGCCAGGGCCATCACGGGGCGAACCATCCGGTGCAGGACAAGAGCACGGGCAAGGTCGAAATTGTCTCCATGAACCACGGCTTCGCCATCGATCCGGCCACGCTGCCGAAAGGCGTGAAGGAGACGCACGTCTCGCTGTTCGACGGCTCCAATTGCGGCATCGAACTTGAAGGCAAGCCGGTATTTTCGGTCCAGTACCACCCGGAGGCCTCACCCGGCCCACAGGACAGCCACTACCTGTTCGAGCGCTTCGCCGAGGCGATGGCCAAGGCCAAGAAGAGCGCCGCCTAACCCATCCGTGTTGCAAACGCCTCGCAATACCATTGACAACAGCTGCGCCTCCGTGTTGCTAGCCACAATCACTCGCAACAGCAGAAGGCACGGGTCGGGGGATGAGGGGATTGTTGCAAAGCGCCGCGGCGCTCGCGGTGATTGCGGCTTGGACGGCGCCAGCCGCGGCGCAGGAGCCGCAGACTGACGAAACCGTGACGGTGATCGGCGAGCGGCCGGCCTACGCGCAAGACAACGTATCTTCCGCCACGCGCACCAACACGCCGCTGCGCGACGTGCCGCAGGCGGTCAGCGTCATCACAGACGATCTGATCGAGGATCAGGCCATGCGTTCGATGGCCGACGTGGTGCGCTATGTGCCCGGGGTTTCGATGGGCCAAGGCGAAGGCCACCGCGACGCGCCCACGCTGCGCGGCAACAGCACCACGGCGGACTTCTTCGTCGACGGCGTGCGCGCTGACGTTCAATACTTCCGCGATCTTTACAACGCTGCGCGGATGGAAGCGCTCAA
>CALBSY010000314.1 GCA_937967725.1 uncultured Alphaproteobacteria bacterium
TTGAGACGCTTCAGTTCTGCGTCGAGGGCCTGATAACCCTCGGCGGTCATTGGTATTTTTTCCATGGGGGTGTTGTTTTTAGTCCGTCTAGGAGAGGTGAGGTTGTACCCGGTCCGGCCAGTCGTCAAGCATAGGCCTGAAGCGCCCGGACGCCTAGGGGCGCCCCCGATTTCAGCAGCCGGATCGCCTGGACCGCCGCCCGAGCCCCAGAAGCGGTCGTGTAATAGGGGATATTTTGGGTGAGGGCCGTACGCCGGATCGAATAGCTGTCGCGGTAGGATTGGGCCCCCTCGGTAGTGTTGAAGACGAGCTGGACGTCGCCGTTCTTCATCGCATCGACGATGTGGGGCCGGCCCTCGGCTACCTTATTCACCCGCTCGACGGCGATGCCTTGCTCCTTGAGGTAGTCAGCGGTGCCGCCGGTGGCCAGAATCGTAAACCCGAGTTCGATCAGGTTGCGCGCCACGGGCGCGAGCGCGGGCTTGTCGGCGTTCTTCACGGAGATGAAGCAGCATCCCTCGGTAGGCAGTTTGATGCCCGAGGCAATCTGGCTCTTGGCGAAAGCGGCTTCGAAATTGCGGTCGAGCCCCATCACTTCGCCGGTCGAGCGCATCTCCGGCCCAAGCACCGGGTCGACGCCCGGGAAACGCGCAAACGGAAACACGGCTTCCTTGACCGCGATGTGATCCTTTGACGGCCGGTCAAGCTTAAGCTCGGAGAGCTTGACGCCTGCCATCACCTTGGCGGCCGCGGCGGCGATCGGGCGGTTGATCGCCTTGGCGACAAACGGCGCCGTGCGCGAGGCGCGGGGATTAGCTTCGAGGATGAAGATCTCGCCGTCCTTGATCGCGAACTGGATGTTGATCAAGCCACGCACATCGAGCGCCAACGCGAGCTTCTTGGTCTCGGCCTCGATTTCAGCAATCAGCTTCTTTGGCAGCGAGTAGGGTGGTAACGCGCAGGCGCTGTCGCCGGAGTGGACGCCAGCTTCTTCGATGTGCTCCATCACGCCGGCGACAAACACGTCTTCGCCGTCACAGATGGCGTCGACATCGACTTCGATGGCGTCGCGCAGGTAGCGGTCGACCAGCAGTGGGCGTTTCTCGGAAACCGCCAGTTCGCTGGGGCCGCCAAGAGCGCGTGTGAGCTGTGAAACGTATTCGTCCAGTTCCTCTTCCGTGTGGACGATACGCATGGCGAGACCGCCCAACACGTAGGAGGGGCGTAGCATGACCGGATAGCCGATCTTGGCCGCGCTGGCGCGCGCGGCGTCAAGCGAGGCGGCGATCGTATTGTCGGGCTGTTTCAGGCCGATCTTGCGCAACAGCGCTTGGAAGCGGTCGCGGTCTTCGGCCAAATCGATGGCGTCGACGCTTGTGCCGAGGACGGGCGCGCCTTCATCCGCCAAGGGCTGCGCCAGCTTGAGCGGCGTTTGCCCGCCGAATTGCACGATGAGGCCTTTGACCTCGCCGTTGGCTTTCTCCGTTTCGAGGATTTCCAACACATCTTCGGTGGTCAGCGGCTCGAAGTAGAGGCGATCCGACGTGTCGTAATCGGTCGACACGGTTTCGGGATTGCAATTGACCATGATCGACTCCGCGCCGATTTCCGCGCAGGCGAAAGCGGCGTGGCAGCAGCAATAGTCGAACTCAATGCCCTGGCCGATGCGGTTGGGCCCGCCGCCAAGAATGATGATCTTGTCGCGGCCGCTCGGCTCAGCTTCGCAATCCGGCGCGGCTTGCCGCCCGTCCAAGCCGTACGCGCCAATCTCGTAGGTCGAGTACATGTAAGGCGTTGTGGCGCGGAACTCGGCGGCGCAGCTGTCGATGCGCTTGTATTGCGGGCGCACGCCAAGTTTGCGCCGCGCCGCGCGCACGTCGCGTTCGCGCGTGCCGGTGAGCTTGGCGAGGCGCGCGTCGGAGAAGCCCTGCGCTTTGAGTTTACGGAACGCGGCGGCGTCCTTGGGCAGGCCGCTTGTGCGGATGTCCGCTTCGGTGCGCACGATCTCTTCAAGTTGACGCACGAACCAGGGGTCGAAATGCGCGGCGGCGCAGATTTCTTCGACTGTCAGGCCGCGGCGCAGAGCTTCGGCGGCGACGAGCAGACGGTCCGATTTCGGCGCAACCAGGCGCGCGCGCACGGCGGCGCGGCCGGCATCCTCATCCGCAGCGCCCTCAATCTGGATTTCATCGAGGCCAGAAAGTCCAGTGTCGAGGGAGCGCAGCGCCTTTTGCAGCGACTCCTGGAAGGTGCGCCCGATCGCCATGGCTTCGCCAACGCTCTTCATCGAGGTCGTGAGCGTCGTGTCCGAGCCGGGGAAGCGCTCGAAGGCGAAGCGCGGAATTTTCGTGACGACGTAATCGATCGTCGGCTCGAAACTTGCTGGCGTGGCGCCGCCGGTGATGTCGTTGGCGATTTCGTCGAGCGTGTAGCCGATAGCCAGTTTGGCCGCGACTTTGGCGATCGGGAAGCCGGTGGCTTTGGACGCCAAGGCCGAGGACCGCGACACGCGTGGGTTCATCTCGATCACAACCATGCGCCCGTTCGCGGGGTTTATCGCGAACTGAACGTTCGAGCCGCCGGTTTCCACGCCGATCTCGCGCAACACGGCGAGGCTGGCGTTGCGCATGATCTGATATTCGCGGTCGGTGAGCGTCAGCGCCGGGGCGACTGTAATGCTGTCGCCGGTATGCACGCCCATCGGGTCGACGTTCTCGATCGAGCAGACGATGATGCAATTGTCCGCCTT
>CALBSY010000315.1 GCA_937967725.1 uncultured Alphaproteobacteria bacterium
CGCGGGCCACCGCGCAAGAAATCCTCGCCGATTTTGACGTCGAGCGGCTCGATTATTCGGTTACCACCTTCGGCACCGGCGGCACGCTGAAGGGCGTCGCCCGCGCACTGAAGCAGGCGCGGCCTGAAACGAAGATCGTCGCGGCCGAAGCAGACAACTCGCCGGTGCTCGGAAGCGGCGTCGCGCAACCGCCGCCGCTAGGCATGCTCACGTCGAGCCACCCTTACTTCCGTCCTCATCCCATTCAAGGCGCCGGGCCCGACTTCATCCCAAGACTTACGCAAGACGTACTCGACGCGCACTGGATCGATCGCGTGACGCCGGTGAACGGCGCCGATGCGCTGCGGTTATCACGCGAGCTTGCGCAGCGCGAAGGCATCTTCGCTGGCATCTCCGCCGGCGCGGCAGTCGCCGCGGGCTTGAAGGTCGCCGAGTCAGCGCCTGAGGGTGCAACTATCCTTTGCATGCTACCGGACACTGGAGAGCGCTATTTGACCACGCCGTTGTTCGATGACGTGCCCGTCGACATGACCGAGGAAGAAGAGGCGATCTCGCGTTCAACGCCGATGTGCCGATTCGATCTTCCACGGCCGGCAACCCCTCCCGCGAACGCGCCGCCCGTGGATGGCGAAGCTGCCGACTTCGTCACCGGCGTCCTCGCTGACCCGACTCAGCCTGTCGTCATGTTCGCGCTCGAATGGTGCGAGTTCTGTTGGGCGGTGCGGAAGTTGTTCAAGGCCTACGGCGCCGACTATCGCTCCGTGGATATCGACTCGGTCGCATTCCAGAAAGACGATTTCGGCGGCCGCATCCGCAACGCAGTGCGCGCCCGCACCGGCGTCGCGACAATCCCCCAAGTATTCATCCGCGGCGAATTCGTCGGCGGTTGTTGGGAGGTGTTCGAGGCGGCCAAGGCTGGCGAGTTGCAGCGGCGCCTGCGAAACGCCAGCGTAGCCTTCAATGAAGCGGCGCCGGTCGATCTTCCGTCGCTGTTGCCCAAGTGGCTCAACACCAAGTTGACGGCCGCCTGAGCGCACGCAGCATATGGCGTCGCCGAGGGAACTCATGTCGCCGGGCGCGGCGGTCGGGTGGGAAAAGCGAAAGACAAACATGGCCTTGAGCGCACGCGCGCGCCCCTTTTTCGCGTGCGAAGCGATCCAAACCGCGCAGTTTCTGGGACCGGGGGCCCATGTTTTCATTGACGCCTGGTAATTATGGGGGCTGACTCCGGATGCGCGGGAAGTGGCTGGAGTACTGAAATGACGGAA
Organism: uncultured Alphaproteobacteria bacterium; assembly: GCA_937967725.1. GTDB lineage: Bacteria > Pseudomonadota > Alphaproteobacteria > Caulobacterales > Aquidulcibacteraceae > Vitreimonas. The sequence continues at coordinate 1,269 of CALBSY010000315.1, forward strand.
TCCGTCTCCAACAACACCAAGTTGGGTATCGCGGCCATGGCTGGCGTGAGCTTGCTGGCCATCGGCGCAGTTGTGGTGGGGACCGTATTCCCACCGTCATCGCTTCAAAGTTCTGGCACCATTGCACCGGTTGAGCGCTATCGCTCAACGCAGGTCGACGGAAGCGACGTCACGCTTGGCGACGACGCTGTGCCGCAATTGATGCAGACCGACGCATTCGAACTGATGGTCAACGATCCGTCGTTCCGGGCGTTGGCGCGCGATCCGGGCTTTGCGGCTTTGGCGTCAAACCCGCAAGCACTGGCGGCGATGGCGCAAGACCCGCAGGCGTTCGCAGCGCTGGCGCGCAACCCGCAAGCATTTGCGGCGCTCGCAGCCAGCGCCGAGTTGAGCGCGGCGCAATCCGCGGCGGCCCGCGCCGGCAATTCCGACGCGTTCGCCGCCATGGCGCAGCACTCGGACGCATTTGCAGCAATGGCGCGGCAGCCCGACGCCTTCGCGGCGATGGCGCGCAACCCGCAAGCATTCGCGGCGCTCGCACGCCACCCGCAGGCCTTCGCGGCAATGGCCCGCAATCCCGATGCATTTTCGGCTTTTGCTCGCGGCAACGCCGACTTCGCCGCCGCAGCGCGCGACGCAACCAACAATGCCGCGATGGCGCAAAACGCCGATGCGTTCCAAGCGCTCGCCCGCGACTCAGCCGCGATCAACGCGCTGAACGGCGAAGCCTTCCAGGCGCTCGCGGCGAACGCACAAGCGTTCCGTGCGCTGGCGCGTGATTCGGCGTCATTCGACGCCATGGCGCGCAACGCGCAAGCGTTCCAAGCCATGGCCCGCAACGCACAAGCGTTCCAGGCGCTGGCGGCAAATGCGCAAGCGCTCTCGTCCATGGCGCGTAGCGCCCAGGCGTTCCAGGCCCAAGCCAACGCGCAGGCCTTCAACGCCCAGGCCGCCGCCGCGATGGCCGCCAACGCTCAGACCTTCGCCGCCATGGCGCAGCAACCGGACGCCTTCGCCGCCATGGCGCGGCAGCCGGAAGCGTTCGCGGCGCTTGCCCGCCACCCGCAAGCGTTCGCGGCGATGGCGCGCAATCCAGAGGCCTTCGCATCGTTTGCGCGCAACGCCAACTTTGCCGCCGCCGCCCGCGACGCAACCAGCAACGCGGCGATGGCGCAAAACGCCCAGGCCTTCCAGGCGCTGGCTCGCGATTCAGCCGCGGTCAGTGCGCTCAATGCCGAGGCGTTCCAAGCTCTGGCGGCCAACGCGCAGGCGTTCCGCGCACTGGCTCGCGATTCGGTTGCGTTCGACGCGATGGCGCGCAACGCGCAAGCGTTCCAAGCCATGGCCCGCAATGCGCAGGCGTTCCAGGCTGCTGCTCGCAATGCAGAGAGCCTTTCCGCCATGGCGCGCAACGCGCAGGCGTTCCAGGCGCAGGCCGGTGCGGCGCGCTCGGCGCAGGGCATCAACGCGCAAGCGTTCCAGCTGATGGCGCAGCATCCGCAGGCGTTCGCGGCAATGGCGCAGCATCCGCAGGCGTTCGCGGCGATGGCGCGCAACCCGCAGGCGCTGCAGGCGCTCGCGGCAAACGCGCAGGCGTTCCAGGCCCTGGCGCAGCAACCGGCGTTTGTAGCGCTCGCGCGCGAGCCTGCATTCGCCGCCATGGCGAGAGACGCCAGCTTCGCGAGCGCCGTGCGGGCGAACTAACGAAGCTGCTGAACCGCAGGGGGAGAGTCCCGGCATGCGTGAGCTCAACTCGCGCTACGCCGGGGTGTGGGGATGCGAACAGCTCTTGTCTGTCTAGCCGTTCTGGCGGCGCCATTGGGAAGCGCTTGGGCGCAAACCGATGCGCCGCCAGACACGTCCGCCAGTGGGGACGAGCCTCCGCCGACCACGATTAGCGAACCGGGCCCGCCGCCGCCGGTGGACGAACCGCTCAGCCGCGCGCCTGACGACCTGCCGCTTATTCCGCTGACGCAGCTCGAAACCGACGACCTGCGTCTGCTCTATTTCGATCCGGCCGAAACCTACCTCACGCCGTATGTCGGGCGCAGCTTCGAGAACGCGCTCGATTATCAGCAGCGGATGTTCTACTGGGAGCCGTGGGATCGGACCACGCTCTTGCTCAAGGACTTCGGCGACTACGGCATGGCCGCCGCGCGCGCTTCGCCCAATAACGCCATGCTGATCGACATCGCGCCGATCAGCATGTCGTTCGACACATTCAGCCCGGGCGAACGCTTTTACACGCTGACCAATCACGAAGTGACCCACGTCGCGCTCATGGACGTGTGGAACAGCCGCGATGCGTTCTGGCGGCGTTTGTTTGGCGGCAAGCCGATGCCGGTGCAGGAGCATCCGGAGTCGATCCTCTACAACTACCTTACAACGCCGCGTGTAAATGTGCCGCGCTGGTATCTCGAAGGCAGCGCCGTCTTCATGGAAACATGGATGGCCGGCGGCTTCGGCCGCGCCCAGGGCGCCTACGACGAAATGGTGTTCCGCTCCATGGTGCGCGACGATGCACACTTCTATTCGCCGGTCGGCCTGGAATCGGAGGGCATCTTCATCGACTTCCAGGTCGGCGTGAACGACTATCTCTACGGCACGCGCTTCTTCTCCTATCTCGCCCTCGCCTACTCGCCCGAACAAGTCATCGAATGGCTCCGCCGCGACGAAGATAGCGAAGCGTATTACAGCGCGCAGTTCCGCCGCGTTTTCGGTCTGCCGATGAACCAGGCGTGGCGCGACTGGATTACGTGGGAGCGGCAGTTTCAACGCACCAACCTCGCGGCGGTCGAAGCGCATCCTCTGACGCAGGCGACGCCGCTCTCGCCGCGCGCGCTCGGTTCGGTCTCACGCGCCTTCGTGGATCCCAGCACGGGCGGTCTGGTCGGCGGCTTCCGCTATCCGGGCGTGCTGAGCCATCTGGGCGTGCTCGATCCTGAGAGTGGCGACATACGCCGGCTCGCGAACATCAAGGGCGCGATGCTCTACCGCGTCACCTCGCTCGCCTATGATCCGGGCAGAAACACCGCCTGGTACACGACCGACAATTACGCTTATCGCGACATCGTCGAAGTCGATGTCGCATCCGGCGAGCGGCGCACGCTGCTGCGCGACGCTCGCATTGGCGACATCGTATTCAACCCTCAAGACCGCTCGCTCTGGGGTCTGCGCCACCTCAATGGCTTCGTCACCTTGGTTCGCATCCCCGAACCGTACGAACGCTGGAACCAGATCCACACGTTCCCCTTTGGGCGGGTGCCCTTCGACCTCGACATTTCGCCGGACGGACAATTGCTGTCGGCGTCCGTCGGCGAGATCGACGGCGAACAGACCGTCCAGGTGTTCCGTATCTCAGATTTGATGGCAGGGCTGCCTGCGCCGCTGACCCAGTTCAGTCTGGGCGCCTCTACACCCGAGGGGTTCGTGTTCTCGCCGGATGGCCGCTATCTTTACGGCAGCGCCTACTACACCGGCGTCTCCAACATTTTCCGCTTCGAGATCGAGACCGGCGAAGTGGAAGCCGTATCCAACGCCTCGACCGGCTTCTTCCGCCCGATCCCGCAAGCGGATGGCTCGCTCATCGTGTTTGAATACACCGGCCAGGGCTTCCGCCCGGCGCGCATCCAACCCGAGCCGCTCGATGATCTCGGCACAATCCGTTTCCTCGGGGCGGAGATCGCGCGCGAGCACCCCGTCGTGACCACTTGGGGCGCAGGCGCTCCGAGCCGCATCGATTTCGACAGCATGATTACAGCGCGGGGCCCCTATACCCCGCGCGAAGAAATGCGTCTCGGCGCGGCATTTCCCATCGTCGAGGGATATCGGGGCCATGCCGCGCTGGGCTACCACGTCGTGTTCGAAGATCCGCTGCAATTCAACCAGCTGAAGGCCAGCCTCACCTATTCGCTCGACTCACCTTTTGAGGATCAGGATTG